>NZ_FNTV01000002.1:300000-384619 GCF_900105965.1 Arthrobacter alpinus | reverse complement strand
AGTGACTAGAGCAAAGTGGTGTTCCCAGCTGGCATCGTTGAGGCTCCACACCACGCCGAGGTTTTCCAAGGCCACAATGCGCTCGGAGCTGATGGTACCCACGCGGTACGCCCTGCGCTGGGTCTGCAACCAGGTCCCAAGGTGAAGGCCTTGGTAGGTGCATCCATCTGGAGCATTCACGTGGCCATACTCTTCTCGGTAGGATTCTAATATCGAGAAGGCGTCCTTCCATGATCGTTTCTGGTCTCCCATGAGATTCCAGCCTTCTCTAACGACGCCACCCGTTCGGGGCTCAGCTGTCCACGCCTGTACTTCATCCGTTGTTTGCCTACCCAGACACCCAACGGGACACCATCGGTCACAAAAGACTGGGGCAACCTCTACATTGCCGTGCTGATCCCGATAGAGCAGCAACAGATCGTATCGCTTCGCCCACAGGCTTTGATGATGAGGCATCCACTCCATGCCAAGGTCAGCCAGCCGCGCGGCACGATCCGCGGCAGCTTTCCTTTTGCTTGAGATTCTCGTTGGGTTTTAACCCACCGACCAAGACTCATGCCACGAAAAATGAGGGTGTTCTTCACCTCCACAGTCCCATGAACATCTCGATAGTCCTCTAAGAGCAAGAACATTTCATCCCACACCAGATCACGGACGGTAGCGGTCTTCAGTGGAGATTAATCAGAGTAGTCATACTTCTTAGGAGGCAACTGCGGACTAATTATCACGCAACTCCTCAGAACTCGTTTCCGACGAGCTGCGGTTAGGCGGCGAGTAGGTGCCGGTCCCAGGCGCTGAGTTCGCCGTAGTCGTCGGGGACCCAAGAATCCATTCGGAAATTTCCTGGTCGTAGATGTCTTCCTCCCGGATCACCGGCTCAAGGAAGCGTTCGAGATAGCGTGCCAAGCCTGTCGTTGGCCCGTATCAGGGAGCACTGGTATTCATAGTCTTCTTGAACACCCAACCACTCCGCAATATGCCGCAAGTTGGTGGCGTGGAGGATCTGCCAAGCCCCGTGGTGTCGCTCGATCATGGACACCTCCGCCAGCGTCATCAGTTCCTTATGGACGGTGGGCCGGCTAAGACCGTTGCCCGCACAATATCCGCTGTGGTGGGGGAGTGGCGGCCACGTTCGATGGCTTCATAAACAAGTGCGGCTGGGGCACCCAGTGCCCTGAACACGGGGCGAATCCGTAGATCTTGCCCTTACGCCAGGCATGAGCTTTCGCAACGTCCTTCCACTGCTCTGGCAACCCCAACAGGTAGCTATCAGCGTGGCGGCCCTGGCGTCCTGAAGCTTGGAGAGCATTCCACCGGAGTGCCTAACCAGGCGGGGAAGAAGCGGGCAATAGTGCCATGGTGCTTACCCATCTCCCTAGCAAAAGACCGGCACCCCACATCAACCAATAGAGTTCCTTTAGCCCTAGCGAAACCAATCACAGCGCGCAGAAGGAACCGCAGGGTGATACCTTCACGCCCAGTTTCAGCTAGACGTTGGTCAAGGATCGCGTAGAGCACATTTTCAAGATCATTGATTTCAGCCATCACCGACGCGGGGAACGAACCTCAGCAGTGCCCCCGCCGTGGGTTAAGGGATGGCCTGTGTCGCATTTATTGCTATATTCTTTCCCAGCATTAGGGACTCCCTGTTTCTGGCTACCCACGCTTGGGCTTTGTCCATTCGAGGGGCAACAGCCGGCCTAGGTGTGCCATGTCTTGGTAGAGGGCAGCGAGACCAGCGAAGTCAGTTGTCAGGCGTTCCTGAACTTGGGGAAGAGTGATCGAGAAGTTAGAGAGGTGGACAGGACAGCCATACGAGCTTCCGAGGCGCTCTTGTAGCGGGCAGTGTCGTAGATCCCGGTGCGGGCAACCTTACGCAACACCGATGTGCCGCGAGCCGACAGAAGGCCGGTAGTTCTGGGTGTGGTGGCCACGGTCAGACCCGCTGTGGTGCGGGCATCTTTGCGTGTCCGCACCTGGCGGATAGATGCAGCCAGTGCGCGACGCAGGGCAGCCACGGCGGTGGCAGGGTTGCGTAGGCGCATGATGTCGTACGCCTCGTGCAGGGGAGTGTCGAGGACCTGGTGGCCCGTCATGGACTTATGCCAAGAACCCGGAGGGCGGATACAACCATCGGTGATGTTCTGGTGTGGTCCAGGGTCAAGACTCGGGAAACGAGACGCGAGAGCTTCCACAAGCTCGCGGGCATCCTCGGCCGCCAAACGTTCTACCAAGGGAATGTAGATGTGACGGCCACCGCTGGGAGAGTGGTCTGCCACGAACCGAAGCCCACACGAAGTCACTAGTGCGCTGATGGCGGCCGCGTCAGCATCCACCACGCCTTGCAGAGCTTTGGAAGTATCAAGATCCAAACACAATGTCTGCACGGATCCATCCGAGCCGTGAACCATGACGGCGGCCGCGCGGTTTGGCAGCGATCGTGTAATGCGAGGCGGGACCAACCGGGGGCGAGGGTACTTTCCTGCCCTCGTGGCAAAACGCATGACGGGAGCGCCGGCTATCAAGGACGCCAACGAGGCCCATGCCTGAGCATGGACAGATGCCTCGACTGACACTCCGTGTGTGTCAACTGAGCTGGTTGTACCCAAAAAAGCATGTGCGTGTATGATGGAGTTATTCCTTAGCAAGAGCGGGCATGACAAAGCCGCTGTTGTCGAACTAGTTTGAAACGGATTCCGGGAAGTTTCACGGTTTCAAACTAGAGAGTTTTTCAGTCAAGGCCCGCCTAGTGCGGGCCTTCTGCTTTAAGAAGCCTGCGCGATAGGCAAAGCCCCCTGCGTGCGTAGTTGTTCGAGGTCAACGGCATCGAGGTGGGCTTCGATGATGGGCGCCATGTAGTCGATACCATTTGTATCGAGAATTTCGAGCAGCTCAAAGAGCTTCGCAGTCCGCTCCATGTCGAGCTTGACTGTGAACGAATGCCGTTGTCCCTTGGAGGGTCGGCCAATACGAGATTTCGTCACTGGTGCCATAGGGTCAATTATGTGCGTTTCATCAAATGAAAATGGGCATTTGGCAACCGTTGGCGTGTCATCCGGTTGGACTCGCTGACAGGCGTGACGAGATTGGTCGCTACGAAGTGAGTCCTAGTCTTGGCACGGGACGCAGTTGACATGGTTTCCCTCTCTGCTCGTCGCTTGCCTCTAACACTAAGAATACATCTAAAGTGCAATTCTACGCTTTATCAGTACTTGGGTGCTCCATGCCCTGGCAACCAGGCAGCAGCTTCTAGGTCTTGTAGGTGCTTGAATGCAAGACCGGCGGCAGCATTGTCACCCTGAAAAATTTCGTGAAGCATTTGGGGTCCACTCTCCGAAGAGATTGCATGCCCGGTTACCCAAGCGTCACCAGTCGCAATCGCCATTCCGTCTTGGAGATTGAAGGCAGCATGGCCCGGGGTATGCCCTGGCGTCATGATCACCCTAGGACTCCCTGGCAGATCCAGCCTGTCGTGATTATGGAAGACCCCAGTCGGTTCCAGGGACACCTTTGTCAGGCCTCCAGCTTGTATCGCATCGTGCATCCAGACGGACACAAGTGGATCACCCTGGAGAGCAAGTACGTCATCAAGGGTTACCTGGGAAGCTACTACTCCCCGAAGAACATCTGCCTCTTGGTCGCTACAAAGAACAGGGATTCCGTACGTGCTCGACAGCAACTGGAGGGGGCCTACATGATCCACGTGAGCATGGGTGACCAAAATTGCAGTGCAATCGCTCCAAGACAGGTCCAGATGCGAAATGGATTTCTCGACATTGGCCAGATCTGCGGGGTATCCACAATCGATCAATGTGAAATCTCTGCCCTCCGTGGCGACAACCCAATTTGAACCCGGACCTTCAAAGTGATGGATTTGGTCAGCAACGGTTGTGGCTCGTTCAGCAGCTACCCAGTTTTCAAGACTCAAGGCAGCAGCTTCCCTGTTGATTCTTTAGCCACTGCTCGAACGAGGGCGCCACGATTTAGGCGAGCGGTTTCGGTATCCATGATGACTACTCCGTGAGATTGCAGCACTTCGAGGGCCTCCACAATCGACCCTTCCTTGAGCTGAGTTGCCTGTTCTATGTCCCTTGCAGATAGGGGCTTAGCTGATCTTCCGATCGTCCTCAGAACGATTGTGCAAGCCTCACTGAAGAGGGGCATTGCAGGATCACTTGGGAGGCAGTATTGGGTTTCACTCATGGATATCTCCGGGAGGTCTGTCATCGGAAACAGCCAACCGGGCATCCGCCAGGAGAGCATCAGTTCTGCAACTGCAGAAGCGAGATTAATTCCAGCGGTTGCATGAAAAATAAGTCAAATTGGTCACTTTCAGGCTGTCAAACGTGGATGCCAGTGTTTCTCCGGTAGGTTTGTATCCCTTCTTGAAGCCCGCGCTCCCTAATTCCTCCCGCGAATCCGGGCAATCGTTCCGGTTCGTTTAGGCTTACGGAGCCTTGGAGATCCTGACCTGAATGCAAGTGATGAGGGATGGAACCTTAGAACATTCATCCGATTGGACAGTTTTTGCGTTCAAGTGCGTAGATATTTCATCCGATTGGACAGTATTACCTGCGCTCTCTCCAAAAGTGCTCGAATTCGCGTACCAAAATCGGTGAATCGCACTCTTTATAGGTAGGGCATGAGGATTCTTCCGACCCATGACAGTTGGGCCCTAACGGCCGTAAAAGGATATTGAGAGGTGCCGGATGGAAAATGTGGAGTTGAGCGCAGCCGCTTGGATTCTGGTTGATGTCCTTGAGACGGGGGCGCTGGGCCTACTTTCTGTTGGTAGTTCCCATTTTCCGGGTTCATCAGTTAGGAAGAACCTGGACCAGAGAGCCAGATTGCTGCTCATGGAGAACCTGCGCACTGCAATCCAGCAAGGATCCTTGGTTGACAAGATTGAGGTCAATGAAGGGGCGACATGGCGAGTGCTCGTGGAGCCTATTAGGTCTCCAACCACGGGCCAAGTGGTGGCAGCGCATTGCATTTATGCTGCCCCGGATACAGCGTTGCCTCCTAAGCCAATCATCGGTTCCTTGGAATGGAAGATCGACCCAAAGACGGGTGCAATTGAATCCGAGTGGAATGCTGGGATGTACGAACTTTACGAACTCGTCCCTGACGCCGGACCTAGCCCAACTGGCGATATGACGCAGTGGGTCAATCAGTTCATTGCTCCCGAAGATCAAGCCATCATGAAGATGACGATTGACGCCTCTATCTCCGCTCATGACGGGGAACGGTACATCGTTTCTTACCGGATCAAAAACCGGTGGAGAAGACGGTGGCGTGAAGATCCTGCAAGTATCGGGGCGAGTCACCACATCCCCACTCAACGGATCAATATGGTTGCGAGCCATCACTCGGGAGATTGGCTCTATGGCATCAAGCATCATGCCGGAAGGTCTGAAAGTCGACACCTCAGGCCTTCTTCAAGCCCTGTTGAACCTCAGTGATGACATGATTTTCTTCGCTGTTGATTCCACAACCTGGCAAATCTTCATGCCCTCGCCCAACTTGGAAAGTCATGGGCTGGCCGTCGGCGAGGGCGGGTTCCTGGCAAATATGATTGCCCCTGCGGATCTTCAAGATTGTCTTGTGTACCTGACCAAACAGCTGACAGCAACCGCACCACTAGCATCCAGAAGGAAATTCAACTTCCAAACAGTTTCCGGGGTCAACGTGCCTATGACTATGGCTTCAGAGCCCTTTGCCACCGAGACGGACAAGGGTCGATACATAGCTTGCCGGCTTGTTCAGGAAGTCAATTCCCGCTGACGTAGTCCAGCCAAGCCTGTTGTAGCTCGTCACAACGGGCGGTATCAAGAGTGAACACTATGGCCCGTCTGCCCTGTTCTGAACGTAGCCGAGGCTTAATGACCCCCGTGCTTTCGAGCACGTCGAGGGCCCCGTTGAGGGTGGTGCTCAAAATGTTCAGGGAAGCCCGGATCTCAGCCTTCGTCGCGCCTTCAGGGCGCGATCGCAGAAAACGGACAACCCCAGCTCGCACACTGTTTCCCAGTGCCTGCACCGCAGCTTCAACGAGATCAGACCAGGCGGGATCTTCAGTGCGGATAATTCGGGGCATGTAGTTCATCATACGACCTTTCGCGTATAAGCGGTCGACACAACACATTGCAGATACCTCATGTGCGATCGAATTTCAATGTCTTAAATGTTGTTTACTTCTTAAACATAATCTACACTTAAAACATCACCAAGACAGTTTGAACCCGAGTTTGGACCCGTAGCGGTCTTTAAGCGTGAAATAACCATGACTGGAAGGCACGACTCCAACGCCTTTGTGTCAGCCAAGTCGTCCCGCGGAGAGCATAAAAGTCGACAAGTTCCCTCGCCGACAAAGAAGGCTACAGCCGGGACAGGATCGAAATTGATCACCCGTCTGACAGCGTGCGCTAGATACCTCCACGGTCGATACCTCAACACCCTTGATAGGACATACCTTCATGACGACTCCGGCAGTGGGCTCTACTTCTTTGTTCTCAGACGTAACACCAACACGACCGCTAACAGCTAAGGAACAGGCTGCTGTTCAGCTCACTCGACGAATCAGAATCAGTCTAGAAAGCGCCTACACACTGATTGTCGAAGCGTTTGAGTCCCGTGCGTGGGAAGCCCTTGGTTACCAAAGCTGGGATATGTACTGCAAGGGCGAATTCAGTGGCATGAACCTCCAACCACCTCTGGAGCAACGCGAACAGGTCATATTGTCGCATGCGTGAGGCAGGGATGTCCTCACGAGCAACCTATAATGGATTCTGCGTAACTCGATACTTCAGGAAGCTACTCGACCGTGGCAGGTAGATGCTCTTCGCCAGCGGAATTCTCTCTACCAGGTGTTGGCATGATGCAACACCTGGTAGATTCGCGCATTTCGAAGCAGTCCTGGGCCACGGTCGAGTCTAGTGAATAGCTCAGTCGCAGCAACCTAATGGCTCGTGAGGACATCCCTGCCTCACGCATCGGACAATATGACCTGTTCGCGTTTGCTCCAGAGGTGGTTGGAGGTTCATGCCACTGAATTCGCCCTTGCAGTACATATCCCAGCTTTGGTAACCAAGGGCTTCCCACGCACGGGACTCAAAACGCTTCGACAATCAGTGTGTAGGCGCTTTCTAGACTGATTCTGATTCGTCGAGTGAGCTGAACAGCAGCCTGTTCCTTAGCTGTTAGCGGTCGTGTTGGTGTTACGTCTGAGAACAAAGAAGTAGAGCCCACTGCCGGAGTCGTCATGAAGGTATGTCCTATCAAGGGTGTTGAGGTATCGACCGTGGAGGTATCTAGCGCACGCTGTCAGACGGGTGATCAATTTCGATCCTGTCCCGGCTGTAGCCTTCTTTGTCGGCGAGGGAACTTGTCGACTTTTATGCTCTCCGCGGACGACTTGGCTGACACAAAGGCGTTGGAGTCGTGCCTTCCAGTCATGGTTATTTCACGCTTAAAGACCGCTACGGGTCCAAACTCGGGTTCAAACTGTCTTGGTGATGTTTTAAGTGTAGATTATGTTTAAGAAGTAAACAACATTTAAGACATTGAAATTCGATCGCACATGAGGTATCTGCAATGTGTTGTGTCGACCGCTTATACGCGAAAGGTCGTATGATGAACTACATGCCCCGAATTATCCGCACTGAAGATCCCGCCTGGTCTGATCTCGTTGAAGCTGCGGTGCAGGCACTGGGAAACAGTGTGCGAGCTGGGGTTGTCCGTTTTCTGCGATCGCGCCCTGAAGGCGCGACGAAGGCTGAGATCCGGGCTTCCCTGAACATTTTGAGCACCACCCTCAACGGGGCCCTCGACGTGCTCGAAAGCACGGGGGTCATTAAGCCTCGGCTACGTTCAGAACAGGGCAGACGGGCCATAGTGTTCACTCTTGATACCGCCCGTTGTGACGAGCTACAACAGGCTTGGCTGGACTACGTCAGCGGGAATTGACTTCCTGAACAAGCCGGCAAGCTATGTATCGACCCTTGTCCGTCTCGGTGGCAAAGGGCTCTGAAGCCATAGTCATAGGCACGTTGACCCCGGAAACTGTTTGGAAGTTGAATTTCCTTCTGGATGCTAGTGGTGCGGTTGCTGTCAGCTGTTTGGTCAGGTACACAAGACAATCTTGAAGATCCGCAGGGGCAATCATATTTGCCAGGAACCCGCCCTCGCCGACGGCCAGCCCATGACTTTCCAAGTTGGGCGAGGGCATGAAGATTTGCCAGGTTGTGGAATCAACAGCGAAGAAAATCATGTCATCACTGAGGTTCAACAGGGCTTGAAGAAGGCCTGAGGTGTCGACTTTCAGACCTTCCGGCATGATGCTTGATGCCATAGAGCCAATCTCCCGAGTGATGGCTCGCAACCATATTGATCCGTTGAGTGGGGATGTGGTGACTCGCCCCGATACTTGCAGGATCTTCACGCCACCGTCTTCTCCACCGGTTTTGATCCGGTAAGAAACGATGTACCGTTCCCCGTCATGAGCGGAGATAGAGGCGTCAATCGTCATCTTCATGATGGCTTGATCTTCGGGAGCAATGAACTGATTGACCCACTGCGTCATATCGCCAGTTGGGCTAGGTCCGGCGTCAGGGACGAGTTCGTAAAGTTCGTACATCCCAGCATTCCACTCGGATTCAATTGCACCCGTCTTTGGGTCGATCTTCCATTCCAAGGAACCGATGATTGGCTTAGGAGGCAACGCTGTATCCGGGGCAGCATAAATGCAATGCGCTGCCACCACTTGGCCCGTGGTTGGAGACCTAATAGGCTCCACGAGCACTCGCCATGTCGCCCCTTCATTGACCTCAATCTTGTCAACCAAGGATCCTTGCTGGATTGCAGTGCGCAGGTTCTCCATGAGCAGCAATCTGGCTCTCTGGTCCAGGTTCTTCCTAACTGATGAACCCGGAAAATGGGAACTACCAACAGAAAGTAGGCCCAGCGCCCCCGTCTCAAGGACATCAACCAGAATCCAAGCGGCTGCGCTCAACTCCACATTTTCCATCCGGCACCTCTCAATATCCTTTTACGGCCGTTAGGGCCCAACTGTCATGGGTCGGAAGAATCCTCATGCCCTACCTATAAAGAGTGCGATTCACCGATTTTGGTACGCGAATTCGAGCACTTTGGAGAGAGCGCAGGTAATACTGTCCAATCGGATGAAATATCTACGCACTTGAACGCAAAAACTGTCCAATCGGATGAATGTTCTAAGGTTCCATCCCTCATCACTTGCATTCAGGTCAGGATCTCCAAGGCTCCGTAAGCCTAAACGAACCGGAACGATTGCCCGGATTCGCGGGAGGAATTAGGGAGCGCGGGCTTCAAGAAGGGATACAAACCTACCGGAGAAACACTGGCATCCACGTTTGACAGCCTGAAAGTGACCAATTTGACTTATTTTCATGCAACCGCTGGAATTAATCTCGCTTCTGCAGTTGCAGAACTGATGCTCTCCTGGCGGATGCCCGGTTGGCTGTTTCCGATGACAGACCTCCCGGAGATATCCATGAGTGAAACCCAATACTGCCTCCCAAGTGATCCTGCAATGCCCCTCTTCAGTGAGGCTTGCACAATCGTTCTGAGGACGATCGGAAGATCAGCTAAGCCCCTATCTGCAAGGGACATAGAACAGGCAACTCAGCTCAAGGAAGGGTCGATTGTGGAGGCCCTCGAAGTGCTGCAATCTCACGGAGTAGTCATCATGGATACCGAAACCGCTCGCCTAAATCGTGGCGCCCTCGTTCGAGCAGTGGCTAAAGAATCAACAGGGAAGCTGCTGCCTTGAGTCTTGAAAACTGGGTAGCTGCTGAACGAGCCACAACCGTTGCTGACCAAATCCATCACTTTGAAGGTCCGGGTTCAAATTGGGTTGTCGCCACGGAGGGCAGAGATTTCACATTGATCGATTGTGGATACCCCGCAGATCTGGCCAATGTCGAGAAATCCATTTCGCATCTGGACCTGTCTTGGAGCGATTGCACTGCAATTTTGGTCACCCATGCTCACGTGGATCATGTAGGCCCCCTCCAGTTGCTGTCGAGCACGTACGGAATCCCTGTTCTTTGTAGCGACCAAGAGGCAGATGTTCTTCGGGGAGTAGTAGCTTCCCAGGTAACCCTTGATGACGTACTTGCTCTCCAGGGTGATCCACTTGTGTCCGTCTGGATGCACGATGCGATACAAGCTGGAGGCCTGACAAAGGTGTCCCTGGAACCGACTGGGGTCTTCCATAATCACGACAGGCTGGATCTGCCAGGGAGTCCTAGGGTGATCATGACGCCAGGGCATACCCCGGGCCATGCTGCCTTCAATCTCCAAGACGGAATGGCGATTGCGACTGGTGACGCTTGGGTAACCGGGCATGCAATCTCTTCGGAGAGTGGACCCCAAATGCTTCACGAAATTTTTCAGGGTGACAATGCTGCCGCCGGTCTTGCATTCAAGCACCTACAAGACCTAGAAGCTGCTGCCTGGTTGCCAGGGCATGGAGCACCCAAGTACTGATAAAGCGTAGAATTGCACTTTAGATGTATTCTTAGTGTTAGAGGCAAGCGACGAGCAGAGAGGGAAACCATGTCAACTGCGTCCCGTGCCAAGACTAGGACTCACTTCGTAGCGACCAATCTCGTCACGCCTGTCAGCGAGTCCAACCGGATGACACGCCCAACGGTTGCCAAATGCCCATTTTCATTTGATGAAACGCACATAATTGACCCTATGGCACCAGTGACGAAATCTCGTATTGGCCGACCCTCCAAGGGACAACGGCATTCGTTCACAGTCAAGCTCGACATGGAGCGGACTGCGAAGCTCTTTGAGCTGCTCGAAATTCTCGATACAAATGGTATCGACTACATGGCGCCCATCATCGAAGCCCACCTCGATGCCGTTGACCTCGAACAACTACGCACGCAGGGGGCTTTGCCTATCGCGCAGGCTTCTTAAAGCAGAAGGCCCGCACTAGGCGGGCCTTGACTGAAAAACTCTCTAGTTTGAAACCGTGAAACTTCCCGGAATCCGTTTCAAACTAGTTCGACAACAGCGGCTTTGTCATGCCCGCTCTTGCTAAGGAATAACTCCATCATACACGCACATGCTTTTTTGGGTACAACCAGCTCAGTTGACACACACGGAGTGTCAGTCGAGGCATCTGTCCATGCTCAGGCATGGGCCTCGTTGGCGTCCTTGATAGCCGGCGCTCCCGTCATGCGTTTTGCCACGAGGGCAGGAAAGTACCCTCGCCCCCGGTTGGTCCCGCCTCGCATTACACGATCGCTGCCAAACCGCGCGGCCGCCGTCATGGTTCACGGCTCGGATGGATCCGTGCAGACATTGTGTTTGGATCTTGATACTTCCAAAGCTCTGCAAGGCGTGGTGGATGCTGACGCGGCCGCCATCAGCGCACTAGTGACTTCGTGTGGGCTTCGGTTCGTGGCAGACCACTCTCCCAGCGGTGGCCGTCACATCTACATTCCCTTGGTAGAACGTTTGGCGGCCGAGGATGCCCGCGAGCTTGTGGAAGCTCTCGCGTCTCGTTTCCCGAGTCTTGACCCTGGACCACACCAGAACATCACCGATGGTTGTATCCGCCCTCCGGGTTCTTGGCATAAGTCCATGACGGGCCACCAGGTCCTCGACACTCCCCTGCACGAGGCGTACGACATCATGCGCCTACGCAACCCTGCCACCGCCGTGGCTGCCCTGCGTCGCGCACTGGCTGCATCTATCCGCCAGGTGCGGACACGCAAAGATGCCCGCACCACAGCGGGTCTGACCGTGGCCACCACACCCAGAACTACCGGCCTTCTGTCGGCTCGCGGCACATCGGTGTTGCGTAAGGTTGCCCGCACCGGGATCTACGACACTGCCCGCTACAAGAGCGCCTCGGAAGCTCGTATGGCTGTCCTGTCCCACCTCTCTAACTTCTCGATCACTCTTCCCCAAGTTCAGGAACGCCTGACAACTGACTTCGCTGGTCTCGCTGCCCTCTACCAAGACATGGCACACCTAGGCCGGCTGTTGCCCCTCGAATGGGACAAAGCCCAAGCGTGGGTAGCCCAGAAACAGGGAGTCCCTAATGCTGGGAAAGAATATAGCAATAAATGCGACACAGGCCATCCCTTAACCCACGGCGGGGGCACTGCTGAGGTTCGTTCCCCCGCGTCGGTGATGGCTGAAATCAATGATCTTGAAAATGTGCTCTACGCGATCCTTGACCAACGTCTAGCTGAAACTGGGCGTGAAGGTATCACCCTGCGGTTCCTTCTGCGCGCTGTGATTGGTTTCGCTAGGGCTAAAGGAACTCTATTGGTTGATGTGGGGTGCCGGTCTTTTGCTAGGGAGATGGGTAAGCACCATGGCACTATTGCCCGCCTTCTTCCCCGCCTGGTTAGGCACTCCGGTGGAATGCTCTCCAAGCTTCAGGACGCCCAGGGCCGCCACGCTGATAGCTACCTGTTGGGGTTGCCAGAGCAGTGGAAGGACGTTGCGAAAGCTCATGCCTGGCGTAAGGGCAAGATCTACGGGATTCGCCCCGTGTTCAGGGCACTGGGTGCCCCAGCCGCACTTGTTTATGAAGCCATCGAACGTGGCCGCCACTCCCCCACCACAGCGGATATTGTGCGGGCAACCGGTCTTAGCCGGCCCACCGTCCATAAGGAACTGATGACGCTGGCGGAGGTGTCCATGATCGAGCGACACCACGGGGCTTGGCAGATCCTCCACGCCACCAACTTGCGGCATATTGCGGAGTGGTTGGGTGTTCAAGAAGACTATGAATACCAGTGCTCCCTGATACGGGCCCAACGACAGGCTTGGCACGCCTATCTCGAACGCTTCCTTGAGCCGGTGATCCGGGAGGAAGACATCTACGACCAGGAAATTTCCGAATGGGATTCTTGGGTCCCCGACGACTACGGCGAACTCAGCGCCTGGGACCGGCACCTACTCGCCGCCTAACCGCAGCTCGTCGGAAACGAGTTCTGAGGAGTTGCGTGATAATTAGTCCGCAGTTGCCTCCTAAGAAGTATGACTACTCTGATTAATCTCCCACTGAAGACCGCTACCGTCCGTGATCTGGTGTGGGATGAAATGTTCTTGCTCTTAGAGGACTATCGAGATGTTCATGGGACTGTGGAGGTGAAGAACACCCTCATTTTTCGTGGCATGAGTCTTGGTCGGTGGGTTAAAACCCAACGAGAATCTCAAGCAAAAGGAAAGCTGCCCGCGGATCGTGCCGCGCGGCTGGCTGACCTTGGCATGGAGTGGATGCCTCATCATCAAAGCCTGTGGGCGAAGCGATACGATCTGTTGCTGCTCTATCGGGATCAGCACGGCAATGTAGAGGTGCCCCAGTCTTTTGTGACCGATGGTGTCCCGTTGGGTGTCTGGGTAGGCAAACAACGGATGAAGTACAGGCGTGGACAGCTGAGCCCCGAACGGGTGGCGTCGTTAGAGAAGGCTGGAATCTCATGGGAGAACCAGAAACGATCATGGAAGGACGCCTTCTCGATATTAGAATCCTACCGAGAAGAGTATGGCCACGTGAATGCTCCAGATGGATGCACCTACCAAGGCCTTCACCTTGGGACCTGGTTGCAGACCCAGCGCAGGGCGTACCGCGTGGGTACCATCAGCTCCGAGCGCATTGTGGCCTTGGAAAACCTCGGCGTGGTGTGGAGCCTCAACGATGCCAGCTGGGAACACCACTTTGCTCTAGTCACTACGTACAAGGAGAAGCACAAGACAGCGAATGTCCCTACACGATTTATCGAGGGTGACGTGAAGCTAGGTACCTGGATCAAGAACCAACGCATCGCGTTCAAAAAAGGAACCTTACTCCCTGAACGGCAGGCACGTCTGGAATCATTAGGAGTCCGCCTCTAGCGACCCCTACTGAGCCCCAGAGGGAAGATTTTGAACACCATGTAAGTGATGAACAGTCCTACCAGGGCCATGCCTCTTCAGGGGGCTACTATTCTGGGGTTGAGTAGGAACTGAAGAAAGTTTAGCGCCAACCGCTGGTCCCAAGCCGGGACCAGACACCTTAAGGGTTCGTCGGTGGGAGGACCGACAATGGATCACGGTTGCTAAAAGGCAAGATGGTCCACCCTCGGAACTACGGCGAGGCTATCCATGCACAGTGACGGAGAATTTCCACACAGCTTTCCCGGTGTCGGTCATGATGAAGCACTGACTCGCGCGGGTCCAGGAAGAGTTCATCGTGAGGCGTTTCGTGTTGCATGCGGACTGCGTGCTGAAGCCCGCCGGGTACAGGTATGAGTAGCCCGCGGCCCGCGCGGGCGCAGCAACAGTGAGGCCTCCGGCAGCAAGTGCAATAGCGGCCGTAATACCGGCCATGGTATTCAGAGGCTTCAAAGGCATGTGATCCAACTCCTATACGCGAGTAATGCGGTCACTGTAAGCACGTTAGGCGGGTAACCGCCAGTCAGGACTCCGCGAGTCTAACCGCACTGCCCCTACGCTGGAACGGGGGTCTTCGTTCCAGCGTCTCTGTCCGGGCGGAGGGCAATGATCTTGAAAACGTTCTGTACTCGTTCCTTGACCACCGTCTCGCACATACTGGCTGTGAAGGTATAATCCTGAGGTTTGCTTTTTCGAGCGATCCTTGGTTTTGCCGGGGAAAGGGACACACACCACAGCACTATCGGGAGCCGGCTCCCTTCCTGGTCAAACACTCTGGTGGATGCTGTCTAAACTCGATGAAGCCCGCGGAAAGCGATCCGATAGTTACTTGTTAGTCCGGCCGGAGCAATTGGAGGATGATGCAAAAGCCACTGCTTGACGCAAAGGTAGGAATCCACGATCCGGACAGCATTCAGAGCCCCTGGGGCATCCTCAGCCCTCATCTAGGAGTCCGTGGAACGGGGGCGCCGCTCCCCCACAATGGCAGACATTGTCCGGGGCACCGGGTTGATCCGCCCCACCGCCTCCAAAGAACCCACCATCCCGGCAGAAGTGTCTATGGTGGAACGCCCGCACGGAGTTCGGCTGATCATTCACATCGCCAACCTGGCAAGAATCGCAGAGGGGTTAGTTGTCCAGGAAGACTACGAACTCCAAAGTGCTCTCATCCGGGCACAACGCAGGCAGTGTCACGCCCATCGTGAACGGTTCCCTGAGCAAGTGATCCAAGAAGAAGATATTTACGATCAAGAAAGCAACAAGGGCGACCCTGGATCCCCTACGACGACGAGAAATCAGCCCTACAACGGCACCGCCAAGCCGCTTACGCGGCTACTTCATGAGGATGACTCTCTCGCTCCCAAACACAGATCGTGACGAAAAATGACAGCGGACCTGTACATCATCGATTCTTACGCGGATGACGGCCACTGACTTACTGGCGTGGAACTGACAAACTTCAATGCCTATCCCCCCATCTTCCGTTCTCGTATACAGCACGAAGTATGACTCGAGAATAAACACGAATGAAAAATGATAGAGCACGGATTGAAATTAAATACGTCATGACAGATTGTTTGATTTGTGGCCACTTAGCGGATCAGCCAGTTGGACACTCGTTTGTCCGAGAGTAGGTACTGCAGCGGAATAGGTGTATGTGATCGGAGCGGCAAGGTACTCGCCCCTTCAGGCCCACTTCCGGTCAGGTTACAAACCGCCTCTAATGATAAGCGCATCTGAATATTAAATAATTATGTCATGACAGATTGATAGACATATATTAGCGACCGTCTGGTCAGGCGGAGACCGTGTCAAGGTGAGGGTCGCGTCGTGGGCAAAGTTTGCCTCGACACCTACGTTTCGCTGTTCCTTGGTGTAGTTCTCAAGAAAAAGCAGGATTGTTTGGATTTAAATAATTATGTCATGACGGATTGGTGGATTGATAGACATATATTAGCGATCGTCTGGTCAGGCGGAGACCGTGTCAAGGTGAGGGTCGCGTCGTGGGCAAAGTTTGCCTCGACACTTATGTGTCGTTGTTCCTTGGTGTAGTTCTCGAGAAAAAGCAGGATTGTTTGGATTTAAATAATTATGTCATGATGGATTGGTGGATTGATAGACATATATTAGCGATCGTCTGGTCAGGCGGAGACCGTGTCAAGGTGAGGGTCGCGTCGTGGGCAAAGTTTGCCTCGACACTTATGTGTCGTTGTTCCTTGGTGTAGTTCTCGAGAAAAAGCAGGATTGTTTGGATTTAAATAATTATGTCATGACAGATTGATTGACGTACGTCTAACATTCTGTCATGATGGCTTGACGCTATAAAAGGAGAACTAGATGACACCGACAGTGACAGCAATAGGCAATCGAAAAGGTGGCGTCGGAAAGACATCTGTCACCCTGGGACTGGCAATGGGTCTAGCGCTAATCGGGAGACGAGTCCTGGTTGTAGATCTTGATCCGCAATCCAACGCAACCACGGCGCTGGAAGCAGAGGGGGAGTTTGACATATTCGACGTCCTTTACGGCGGTGAAGCGGGAACTCTCGGCCAAGCCATAGTCTCAACATCCTGGGCAGGGGTTGATGCCGTATCGGGATCAGAATCCCTTTCACGGATTGAATCTGAAGTCCTTATGACACCCGAGCTCCGACTTAAAACTGCGGCATGGAACGCCCCGGAACTCGATGAATATGACCACATCCTTATTGATTTGCCGCCCGCTCTTGGTCGTCTGACACTGAATGGTCTGATCTGGGCCGATAGGGCCCTTATTGTCACTGAACCGACCGCCTTTGCAGTCAAAGGGGTTACCGAGTTCATGGACACGGTCAAAAAGGTTCAGTCGTTGCCGCACCTCAACCCAGCGTTGGAGTTCGCAGGGATAGTCATCAACAAAACAAGCTCACCCCTGACGGGTGAGCATGCGTACCAAATTGGTGAACTGCAAGGTGAGTACGGCGACGATGTGGCTATGCCGCTTTTGCCCCACCGAACGGCGATGCAAGATTCGGTTAGCTCGAGAGTTCCGCTTACCAAGTTGTCCAGTCGAGGCGCAGCCGCACTCACAGAAAAGTTTGTAGAACATGCCCGCCGATTGGATGGAGTGAAAAAATGACCCCCGTTGAAAGAAAGTCTTCGATTCGCAAAGCACCTCAGGCTGACGTGGTAGAAGCACTGACCCAGCAGTCCGCCGATGCCGCTGGGGCCGGTGGGGGAGGGGTAGCTTTCCTGCACACACAATCAAAGAGTCTTGAGCCAGCACCCATCGTTTACGAGACAAGACCGGGCCCTGGGCGGCCGAGGTCCAAACGACGAATGGAACCTTTCTCCTCAAAGATTGAGATTAGTCTCCGCGATGAGCTCGACAGGTACCTGAACGAACGCGGAATGACGGTTGTTGCATTCTTGGACGAAGCTATCCGAGACAGGCTTCTGAAGGAATAAATCTGTCAAGACGTAATTATTTGCATACTCGTCCATTAGATTGGATGCCTGGGCGAAGTGCGGAGGCGCTACTCCAGCTCGACTGCTCCCAATAAAGCGGATCCAAGTGGACTTCGAAAGTAGAGCACGCTGTGTCCGTCGCGGACGTATGGAATCAAATTAATCAGTCCAAGTTTCAGGGTCTATTCCACCCCTGCGCCAGGCGTGTCACATGGGTACGGATTTGTCTGTGTATTCACGGAATTGGTTGTTGGAAGTCGCCGCCGGGCTCAACGTTCGGCCCGCCCCCGTTACCTTTTTAGCAGCCCCTTAAAGAGTAAGAATTGGGGTTGTTGGCCTGTCGGTCCCGGCATGATTAAGTCCCCCAGTTATCAATAATCCGGGGGGTGTTGTCACCGAGATTCGATAGGCGCCAGGGGATCGCTAATGGGGACCGGACCAGCACGAGGACCAACGTGCAGGTCAGCCGTAACGTGGATGCCGAGCCTTGCCGCCGCAGGACATGCCAACACTGAATTTCAGACTCACAAATTCTGGGAGGTTTGCATTGATCAAGAACCACGAGGACATCGATATATTCATCGGTGTTGACGTCGGCAAGAGCGATCACCACGCGGTCGCTATCGACCGTACGGGTAAAAAACTTCTCGACCGGGCACTGCCTCAGGACGAGACTAAACTCCGCACCATTATCAAGGCAGTGGCAGGCAAAGGCTCCGTGTTGTTGGTCGTTGATCAGCCCTCGACCATTGGTGCCTTGCCGGTGGCCGTGGCCCAGGCTGAGGGCATCATGGTCGGCTATATTCCCGGGCTAGCGATGCGCCGCATAGCTGACCTGCACCCGGGCGAGGCCAAGACTGACGCCCGCGACGCGGCCATCATTGCTGAAGCAGCAAGATCCCTGCCGCACACCCTTCGTTCCATCGTGGTCGCTGACGAGCAAGCCGCAGAGCTGTCGATGTTGTGCGGTTTCGATGACGACCTAGCAAAGCAGGCCACCGCCACCTCGAACCGGATCCGAGGGTTGTTAACTCAGATCCACCCAGCCCTAGAACGGGTCATCGGAAAGCACCTGGATCACCCGGCCATGGCCGAATTACTGATCAAGTACCCGTCCCCGGACAGGCTCCGCAAAGCCGGCTTGAGCCGTGTCACGACCCTGCTGACAAAACATGCGCCGCGGGCCGGGAAAGGTTGGGCTACCGAGATCTTCACCGCCCTAGATCAGCAGACCGTGGTCGTTGCTGGCACCGGGGCGGCAGGAGTCGTCCTGCCCCAACTCGCGGCCATGCTCAAGCAGCTGCGCACAGCCCGCGATGAGCTCCTTGCCCAGGTTGAATCCCTCGTGGAGGCCCACCCTCTTCACCTCGTCCTGACTTCCATACCAGCGGTCGGGGTCAGGACGGAAGCCCGCATCATCACCGAGGTCGCGGGAAAAGAATTCAAGACCGCCGGGCACCTCGCTTCCTACGCCGGCCTGGCCCCGGTGACGTGGCGCTCCGGGACCTCGATCCGCGGAGATCACCCCTCCAAGAAGGGCAACAAGTCCCTCAAACGGGTATTCTTCCTCTCCGCGTTCGCGGCACTGAAAGACCCGCTCTCACGGGCCTACTACGACCGAAAACGCTCCGAGGGTAAACGACACAACCAAGCGCTGATCGCCCTCGCCCGGCGACGCTGCGACGTACTCTTCGCGATGCTCCGCGACGGCACCTTCTACGAAGCACCAACCCCGAAAACAACCTGATCACCACCAAGCAGCCGCTGGCGGACCCAGACCGCCAGTCATCGACTCCTGCCCAAAATCATTGCAACAAGAAACCTTGAAGAAAATCCGTCCAACCCCTTGACGAAAAACATAGGGACACCCCCCAGGATCCTGAGTGGAAAGACCCCCCGGGCAAACAATGAAACAGCTACTATCGGAACCAGTAAAACCTCTAGTGCGACGACCGATTGAACCCGCAAAGGTTCCTCGGGGCTTCTTTGTGGGCTTGGGCTCGATATGTTCTAGCTGGGGCTGATTTCTCCCGCTGGCGGCGCCGTGATATACACTGGTGAGCCGTAGTCGCTGAACGTCATGGTCGTTGAAAGTCCCTGACCCTGAACGTCCATCTTCTGGGTGAGCTTGACCGGGCGTCCGGACTCATCAATCCACATTTCGGTGGGAATGGAAGTGAGCCCGGCAGCTTCGAGCTGAGCCTTCTCCTGGCTGTCGGCGGGCAACTTGCTCGGGTCAACATCCACCTTGTAGTGGTTTGTCTTTACGCCGTCCACTGTCTCGGGACCAACAAGGGTGACCGATGACGTGGCCTGGATGAAATCCGAGTACGTGTCGACGGGCGACGACTCCAAGGTCGGCTTCAGGCTCGTCCACATCGCGGCGATGGCCGGGTTGCTGCTCGCTTCATCGACCTCAACCCAGGGCTGCTCCGCAGTGCCGAGCAGCATGGCCGCCGGGAGCTTGATGAAGACCTTGCCGTCCACGATGATCATGTCGATCTGTCCCATGTCACCCATTTTCTGGCTGATCTTTGCTGTTTCAACCTTGCCGCCGGACATCTTCTGTTGACCGCTTCCGGAAATGACCTGGCCGGCAACCGACATCTCTGAGGTGAAGGTGAGTGTTGTCAGTTTTTTCGTTGCCTCTTGAACGGTTATTGCCAGGCTAGCGGCGTCCTTAGGGGCCCCAGCTTCAGCCGCTGCCATAGTCGCAGAAGAACTCTGCGATGCGGTGGAGTTTTCCGCTGGAGGGGAGGAGCACCCGCCCAATGCCAAGGCTGGTGCGACAAGGAAGATAGCCGTGATTCTGAGGGTTCGCTTCTTCGTGAATGTGATTTGAAAATGAGTCATGATTTCGCTCAAGGGAAAATACTCAGTAGTTGAAGACGCAGTGATGAAGGGAGAGATGACCATTTCGGGAAACATGCCTCTCATCTACTTGGGAGTGTATCGTCGAGGAATTATGACGGTAGTTGGATAGGAATTCTTAGTCGATCAGCGGTTAGAAATTCTCATCAGCAGGCCCCCGCTGGTAGACCTGCTTCTTGGGGCTCCGACGATGTCCCGGAATTTTTGGCCCGTGTTTATCGCGTGTGTCGGTGAGTGGGAACTGAACGGCGTTTGACGCCAACCGCTGTACCGTTGGTCCCCAGGATGAGCATAGGGTTGATGCCTGTGATGTCAGGCGTAACAACAAACTGTCCCAGATCCTTGAGCACATTGAAGGGGCCGATCTCGGCACTGTCCGCGGTACTGTCCGCGGCGGTGGACACTGCAGGGACCGCCAATCATTCGTGACGCCGTCTCGTACCAATCCTTAGGACGACGCGTCTGCAGTCACGTGCGGATGCTCCCCAGTTCCCGCTCCGGAGGCGGGGACTGGCTTTTTTATGAAGCCCTTGGGCCCGTCGAGACCTGCGGGGGCGCGGCGATCCTGTTGCCCAGCCCCATCGCTGGGCGCCATCGGCGGTCTCATTCGGTCAGGCTCGGATCGGCAGTCAGAGAGACAACCGCCCAGATGTCAAGCCCCAAGGGCTCGAGTGCGGTAATCACTCCCCGTCGAACGGAGTCTTCATCGCCAACACTCCAATCGGACCCCGGCACGATGAAGTCAACCTCCACATAGAGTTTTCGGCCAACTTTCCCGGTGCGAATTAGTGGCAGCGGTAGAACAAATCTCCTGCGGACAGACTCCACCGCTTGGGCTACAGCGACAGTGATTTCCTGTGGCGGGGCTCCCTCGAGCAACTCGTTCAGGCCTGTCGTGATCATTCGAAGGGGGATGATTGCGACGATTGCCGAGGCGACCAAGACAAGAATGGGATCGATGTAGAGTGCCACTAGGTTCAAGCCAGCTGTCTGGAGGATTGCGGCCGCTGCGGCACCGACCATCATCATGACGCTGAGAGCGGCCCCTGCCCGCCATTGGGACACTTCAGCTGAAACGAGGTCCGAGGACGGAGCTTGGCGACGTACCCATCGGGCAACTAGAAATCCCGCGGCAGCGGTGGAGGCCCCGTAGATGCCGATTATCATCGGACTGACTGGCGACCCGCCGTCGCGGATAATGACCACGGCGTCCGCGGCCGCGAACAACAAGGTCCCCGCAATCGCAAGCCCTTGAAGTAGAACCACCAGAGGAGTGAGAGCGGCGCGGCCAAATGGAAAACGGGTGCTTGGCCCGGCAGATGAGGCCGAGGCTGCCCCCAAGGAAATCCATGTGAGGATAAGCCCGACTCCTATGTAAGCGCCGTCAAAGAGTATGATTCTGGTGCCGGAGACGATTCCCAAGAGGAGCGCTACAGCTGCTATTGCAACAGAGGTCCACAATGAAGAAAGCAAAGCGTGCCTTTCTGCACGAACAAATGCTGCATTTCGGTCAGCCAGCATCCGAGGCATCCTCCCGTAGGTTTTCCGAGTAACGACTCACACCCTGTGGGTTCAGTTTTGCTGTGTGGCACTTGCCAGTCAAGGGGATGGATTTCTTCTAGTTTCGGTGTGGCAACGGCAGTGCAAGCGGAAAGCAAGTGGGCGGATTACCGACAGGGCATGAAGCACAGCGAACAATTCGCCCTGACAGATCTTTAGAGTTACCTCTCCCGCTCCAATAATTGCGCTGGGACAACTCCGGCCCTTCTCTTCACGAGGAAAGGAGTTGAACCGTGGAGTGGCCAGAACATTCCCACTACTGGCGCGGCGTTAATTCCATCACCTGTTGACTCCCCAAGGTCGCGCGATCCAGGAGTAGCCACACGTTTAAGTTCTGGTCTCGAAACCAAAAGTGCCTCGCTTGCAGACCGTAGTGAGAGACGGCCAAACGAGAATGAACCTGGACCTGACGAATGCGTTCCAGGCCCTAGGGGCACGCTCTGTAATGCGTGAATGTTATGGCTTTTGCCGTTTCCTTGTGTAGGTCATCGTTGTAGCATATGGTCACCAATACGAAGCATTATTCCGCTCTTGAATGGACCATCCGAACATGGAAACGCTCACAGGAATATTGAAAGATGCTGAACTTGATTTGATCCGTGAGGTTGAAATCGAGCGCATGGGCCTGCTGGACGAAGATGAACTGCTGGCCCTACACAAGCGGGTGCGACGTGCCCGCAACAAGCACACAAAGAACTACCGCAGACGAGCTGCTGCTGGGGTTGCGGAGGAAGGTGCCCGGGGAGCCTCACGGCCACGCCATGGTAAGGCCGCCCAGCGTGCGGAAGTCTTTGAGGAAGCCCTGTCTCGAGTCAGCCTGCGCCTGGCCGCCACAGCTCAGGAAACCTACGAGGCACTGAAGGCCGAACGCCTCGAACGCGCTCGCGCAGGAAAGTCGTCGGGGCCCGAAACCTCGAAAATCCCCGGCACGGGAGGGGTTGGCCCAGGAACGACTCCCATGCACAAGACATCTCCGGGGGCACAAAAAATACAGGCTTCCTCACAAGCCGCCAACGCACAGAGGCAAGCCAAGCGGGATTCCCAATAGTCACAACCACGCCAGTGAGTCTGAATATGGGTCTGATTCAAGCCGATACACAGTTCTTGAATCCGCCCTGCCACAATCACCTGATTGTGGCAGGGCGGATTCTGGTCACCAAAGGGGATCCGATTAGATTGACGTGTGTCCCCGCGTGGGATGCACGTGATACTGTCCCGGCATGGGACAGCGAAGAGAGTTCAAGGAAATCACCAACGACCAAGCTGTCATCGCTTGGCAGTCCATCAGACAGGCTGACGCGGCCCGGGCCTTGGTCCTCAAAGACGTAGTGCACTTGTTGACAACGCGTGGTCTCAGCGTCCGGAAAATCGCCGCGGAACTAGGCGAGAGCAGGAGCCAAGTCAACCGCATCATCAAAGCCGGGCCAAAGCCCGTATTGCTCAGTGATGACCCGCGCGCGGACGAAACACTGATGTTCGCGGATGTTGCCTGGAAGGCCGTGGGCGGAAGGCCCATCGGGACCCCCTGGGCTGTTAAGACCGAGCGGTTAAGCGCAGCATTGGCAGACAAGTTCCCGGGCGAAACTTTAAGTACCCAGTTTTACGCACGAAACAACACAGTGTTCGTGATTCTCGAAGACGGCACCGGTCTTCGCTACAGCTGGGAAAGCGAGCTTCTGAGTCAGCACCAGCCGCAAACTGGTACGGAAGTCGTCCCGGAAGACCGCTACAAGCTCACCTTTGAATAACTGATTTCTGGGAGCTATGACAGGACCAATCACGATTCTTCCATTCCCGCATAGCATCACTAACATACAATTTTTCACTTTGTTACATGGCACCCCACTCAGGCTGCGTATGCCTGACAGCCGCAGGTACAGGTAATTGACCCTGTTATGACCTTGCTACTTGGGACGCTCTCAGTTATATGACCCGCGACAACGCGAACATTCCAGACTCATGGAACCATGCCGGTTCCTATCGGGTGGGTTGGGGGTCGGGGATTTCGTGGGGTAGGTATTTTGGTAGGCGGCTGGCGGGCAGGATGGCGATGGCGCTGAGGGACGCGAGGATGAGAAGGCCTATCTTCAGGGTGCTGAGACGGGCATCTGTGTTGATGGCGACGGCCGATTCAATTTGGGTCTCCGTCGCTGTTGTTTGGGTCAGTGTTTCGCGGAGGTCGTCGTTGCTGATGAAGTTAACGTTGTCTAGGTCCACTTGGGCGACTAGTGATGGTGGAAGGTCGACATTATTGAGTGTTGCTTGGCCGATGCTGAGTCCGAGTATTGTCACCAACATTGCCCCGGCGAGGGCAGTGCCAACAGCGCCGGCGAGGTTTTGGGTTGTTCCTCGAATAGAGCCGACGTCTCCTGCGAGTTCCTTCGGCGCGGCGGTGACTAGGACATTGAAGACGAGTGTGACCAAAGCGCCTTGTCCGACGCCGAAGACAAACAAGCCGAGAATGGTTGGCAGTGTCTCCCAATTGTTGTTGACAACTAGGGCCAGCCACGCCAGGGCAACTGTGGTGAGGATGAATGAGAATACGGCGATGGTGCGTGGGGCGAATCGGTTGTAGAAGCGCACGACGAGTGTGGCGGTGATGAAAACGGTCAGGTTGAACGGCATCATCGCGAGTGCAGTGTCGAAAGGGGTTCTGCCTTGAACGATCTGGATGTAGAGGGGAACAGTAAAGTTCAATGCTGCTTCCAGGGAAACGACAATGAACATCGCGTAGACGGCTGCGCGTTCAGACGAGGAGCCCAGGACCGCCAAACTGACTAGGGGTTCTTTGCCGTTTTTTGTCTGTCGCCTCGTCCAGACAAAGAAACCTTGGCCCAGAATAATTCCTGCTACGACGAGTAGTGGTGCGGGGGAAAGCCCCAGGATATTGAAGGGTGCGTTTGTGGTCGCAAGAAGTGGTCCCCAGGCGTTGAAGTTGTTGAAGCCCAAGGTGAGGGAGATGATTCCTGCGCCGATGAGCGCGGCCCCTACGATGTCGATCTTGACCGAAGGATTGCCTCTGTCGGCGTGGAGTCGGAAGCTGAAAATGAAAACTGTCACGGCAAGGAGTAGGACGATGCCAAATACTGGTCTCCAGCCCACTAGTGTTCCTAGCGTCCCTCCGATCAGGAAGGCGCTGACTCCCGAGAGTGCACGGGCTGAACCCAGTGAACCGATCGCCGTTGCTTGTTGGGTGCCGTGATAGTTTTCGGCGATCAGTGCAACTAGGGAAGGGACAATAATCGCGGCCGAAGCGCCCGCGAAGGCCTGAGCCGCAATCGCCCACCCAATGGTGGGGGCGAAGATCATCATCAGGGCCGAAACTGCGAAGAGCGCCACGACGACGCGGAAGATGACGACCCATCCGATGCGCTGGCCCAGTTTCGCACCCACCATGACAAGGGCCGCTACGACCAGCCCATACGTAACAATTACTGTACTGACGGTGGTGGGTGCGGCGCTAAAGTCCTGAACCATGCCCCCGAGTGACACGGGCAATGCAGCAACGTTGAATGACATGAGGACCTGGGCCAGGAAGAGTCCGACCATGGGTACCCAGGAGACTCTCGGTTCCCTCACGGACGTAGGCTGAGTTTTAGTCGACATTGAGGGTGTTGTCCTTCGGTTGTTTGGCGGCCGAGGCGAAGATGTTCAGGCCGAGGACGCGGGAGAGGTAGGCGGTTGCTTGTTGTCCACGTACGCTGTTGCCGGCCTGGTCCAATCTGGGTGAGAAGGTTCCTATGCCCGCTTTGCCAGGCGCGATGGTGATCAGGCCCCCAGCAACCCCGGATTTTCCAGGCAGACCGATCTCGAACAACCATTCACCGGAACGTTCATAGAGGCCGTTGGCGGCCAGGACGGCGAGGGTGTCGCGGCACACCTGGGCGGAGACAACGCGGACACCGGTAACCGGATTGACGCCACCGTCGGCAAGGGTGGCTGCCATGACGGCCAAGTCTCGGGCGCTGACACGCAGCGAACACTGCTTCGTGTACACGTCCACGACTTCCAGAGGTGGCCGTTTGATCCTTCCATAGCTTTCGAGCAGGCCTGCGATGGCGCGGTTGCGCGTGTTCGTCGCAGCCTCGGAACGATAAACGACCTGGTCCAGTTCCAGTTCACGCCCGGCGAAACTGGACAGGCCCGACTTGATGGCTTCCCACTGATCGGCAGCTGTCAACCCGCGCATAAGGGCCGTGGTGGCCAGTGCACCGGCATTGACCATCGGATTCATGGGGTGGCCATCATTTAGCTCAATGGCAATGACCGAATTGAACGCCAGCCCCGTGTTGTTCACGCCAACCAAGTCAGCGATGGCCTGATGACCGAACTCCTCGCACACAAGTGCATAGACGAAAGCCTTGGAAATTGACTGGATCGAGAACTCAGCAGCCGCATCACCAGCTGCATGTTCCCCACCGTCAACATCCACCACACAGACGCCGAACAACTCTGGATCAGCCTGCGCCAGCTCCGGGATGTAGTCCGCCACGGACCCGTCCTGGCAGGTGCTGTTGCGCTCGTGGGCTGCCACAACGAGATCATCAACGCGCCCCCACTCGGGAAGACTTCCTGTGGAGACCGCCTGCTCAACGCCATCAATGTTCACATCCAACACAAACTCCCCCTAAGTCACGAATCAGAACTCGATCCTATACAGAAGGGAGGCCGCTGGCAGGCTCGGCTGATACATTTCGACTCACATGCGCCAACCGGTGTGCACAAGGCTTTCAGAATTCACAATAGGGACAATCTTTACTGTTGTGTCGCAAGGCTTTGGGGGTTATGGGTACCTGGTTAGTTGCTGGCTCTTATTTGGTATAGGGAGTATGTTCGCCGTTCGTAGCGATCCGTTCGGCTGGGAATCTGGTGCAGGATCGTCGAGGAGTCCAGAATGGACTGCCAACACTGCTAGCTGGACGCGGTTGATGACGTTGAGCCGTTCCATGATTTTGACTAGATCGCCCTTCACCGTGGCTGGACTGACGTGCAGGAGGGCAGAAATTTGCTTGTTGGTATTTCCTCCTACTAGGGCTGAGATGAGTCGTTTGTCTCGTGAAGAGGTTGACATCAAAAGGTGGGCAGCGAGTTTACTTTCGTTGTCTGACTGTCTAGGGAAAGTCACCGCGTCGGTCGGTTTCGCGTAGATCACATTCCCTGCGTAGATCATCCGTAACGCCGCTGCTAAGTCGGTCCTAATGGAACATTTAGACAGATAGCTGGATGCTCCCGCAGAATGGGCCCGCGTCATAGTTTTGAGATCGCAAACGGATGAGAACATCACAACTTTGGTGCTTGGTACAGAGGCCAAAATATGTTGGGTGGCTTCCACACTGGATACATTGCGTAGTTGAGATTCCATGAGGACCAGATCAGGGTTGAGCCTTTGTGCTGCATCGATGGCTTCGTTGCCAGTGGAGCTAACTTCTTCGAGGCTAACTTCCCGAGATTCAGCAAGGAGACTCTCGAGTCCCTTGCATACCAAATAGTCGCTATCGGCGAGGAGGATTCGAATGGGCGATGGTTGCATGCCGCCCTAAACTGCTGGGTGAGGTGCGTTCAATTGTGAGATCAACACTGGTTGGTGATTCTTCGCGGACGTTCTTGCGGCGGCAACGATCTTTAGAGTTCGAATGCCAACGCCCCCGTCGGGCTGGGCCGAGATTTTTGGGGTTGAGCCAAAGACGGCCCTGCCAGAATGGCGAACTGCCGAAATAAATTCGGCGAGCAGAAGACGGTCCAGATTGGGTGAGCTGGTGACATGGAGGGGGCCGTCGGCACCAATTCCTGAGATGCTCTCAGTAAATGGTTCTATTTCGATCGTTCCTTTCGTACCGACGACCTGCAACGTCAAGCTACCCCAGGTCGCTGCGGAGTCGGGGAGGCTCCATGAACAGTCAATTGAAGCGATGAGGCCGCTTTCATAGGTGATCGTGACTAATCCGCCGGTTTCCACGCTGATGTTTTTATCAGCGTGGAGGATCGTATTTGCGACAGCGTAGACACTAAGGGGTTGTTCTCCGTCGGTCATTGAATCGATAAGGTCAGCGCAATGCACGATGTGGTCGATGAGTGCGCCACCGCCTGCCAGCTCTTGGTCAGTGAACCAGCCGCGAGAGGTGCTAGGTATTTTTCCGTTGTTGGTTCCGGATACTGAAATCGGTTCCCCCAAATGGCCGGCTGCTAGGTGGTTCTTTAGGGATGCAAATGCGGGAGAGAAGCGCACCGGATAGGCGATCATGAGTATTGCTCCAGCGTCGCGGCACGCCGCCACCATTGCCTCGGCATCTTTGATTTCCGTGGCGATTGGCTTCTCACATAGAATGTGTGCGCCCGCTCCTGCAGCGCGTTCGACTAGTTCTCGGTGACGAGAATTTTCGCTGGTTACTATGACTGCGTCGGGTTGCCAAGCGAGTAGGTCGCTATAGTCGTCGACGTAGTTGAGACCCATCTGGTGTGCTAACTCTGACCCCCTCGTGGCGCCATCGGTGGCCAGTGCACCGTCAGGGTCAGCTGTCAATATTTCAATGCCTGGCATTCTCGACAGGATCGATGCGTAACTGAGGGCGTGTTCGTGGGCAAAAGAGGCGATGGCAATTTTGATTGGCCGTTGTGTGTTCATGATGCAAATTTCTCAACAGGGAAGTTCGCGGCTACCTCTTCAGCCTGCCCTGTCGCTAGTGAGAGCCGGGCGGCCTGGACTAATTGAACGGCTGCAATTCCGTCCCGTGCAGTTACTCGAGGTTGCGGGCCGCCCCGTATGGCTTGCTCGAATTCTCGCAAAGCCAGTAGATGTGGACTTTCAAATTGGGGAGCCTTTGGATTCTCGAAATTTGCGCCACCGGAGCGTTGTATTTCGCCGGTAATGGTGAGGTCTTTGTCCGACGAGTAGCTGAGAGTTCCTTTGTCGCCCGCAATGGAGAATCCAGTTGAGAAGCGCGTCTTCAGTGGCCCCCAGGTTGCTCGGATACTGGATATTGCCCCGCCTTCGTGCTTGATAGTGACATGAGCCGATGTGACTTCGGGAACGCGGCCGGCGACAGTTTGAGGATTCTGGACGGCATAGATACTCTCCGCTGGACCGCAGTTCCACAGGGCTTGATCCAGGTCATGGATCATGAGATCCATGATGATCCCGCCGGAGAGATCTTCATTGCGAAACCATGACTCAGGGGCCGGTCGTGAGACGTTGCGGAAATATCTGGCGACTGCGATTTTTCCCAGGCGGCCCTTTTGGGTAGCGCGATGAGCAGCGAGGTAGGGCGCCGTGTATCTGACAACGTGGGCCGGATGTAGCTGCACGCCAGCATTGTTGGCAGCATTACTGACGTGGACGGCATCGGCCGTGGTTAGGCCTAGCGGCTTTTCGCAGATGACATGTTTATCTGCCCTTATCGCTTCGAGGGCAAGGTCCTTGTGGGTGTAGGAAGGGGTAGCAAGATCGACGGCGTCGACCCTTTGCAGGATTTCATCGTATGACTTGACTTGTTGGATGGAGTATCGCGATGCGACTTCAGGGGCTCCTTTTTCGGCATGGATGAGTAATGTAGCGCCGATCGCCTGCCATGCGCGGGCATGCGCGTGAGAAATCATTCCTGCACCGATGAGGCCAACAGTCAACGGTTTTCTGACGGTTGGGGCTGCATTAGGGGTCACCATGGTGAATGCTCTTTCCAGAATTTGACGAACAACATACGAACGAAGTGGGCTGCGGCGTCGTGAACAACTGACCATGTCAGAAGCGGTTTTCAGAGAAAGAAATTTCTGGAACCGGCACATCGCCCATGCCGAATAGCTCGGTCGCAGACTTGTGAAAAACTAGCGCAACTGCACCATATGTCGTGCCGTCTGCGCCGAGTGCAGAGGCGGCGAGGGTTGGCTTGGCATCGATCATTATTAGTCTGTGGATCTCTTCGCGCAACAGTTCGACAAAGAACTCGCCGGATCGTGAGAGTCCTCCACCGACGACAATGAGGTCAGGGTCAAAGGCAAGACTTATGGTGGCAATCCGAGGTGCGATGTCCCTTGTCAGTTGCTTAATCTCTTCGAGGGAAACGTTGTCTCCAGATTGCGCTTGGTCAAAAACTTGGACAGCTGTGGGCGCAGATGTCCAGGAAAGTAAACCGTCAACAGAACTGCCGGTCCAGCGCATTCCACGCAAACTACCGACTTCGCCGGCACTCCTATGGAACCCTTGGTGGATCTTTCCGTTGAAGGTCAGTGAAAGCGAAATTGTATTGCCTACTTGGAGGTACAAAGTGTTCTCGACGAGCTGCGATGCCCCAAGATGGTGCTCAGCAAACGCTGCAAGATTGATGTCGTTTTCCAAAAACGCGTGACAGTCAAAAGCCGCACCAATGCGTTTGGCAACGTCGGTCCCGTTCCATTCAGGCACGATGTAACTATTTGAGATGCGGCCATCGAATCCGACGATGCCAGGCACTCCGATGCAAGCGACCCGTAGCTTCGAGGCCGGGACATCAGCGGCTGCGAGGGCATCTCGGATTGTTTCAATGACGGCGTCCACGCGCTGGACTGCACTAATGCTCGCCATGATCCTGCGATGCGCCTGTCCAAGAATGCAACCTTGCAAATTTGCAATGAGCACTTTGATGTTCCGGGAGCCAGCGTCGACGCCAGCAACCACGGAACTATTTGCTTCGAAGAGGAAACGGCGAGCAGGCCGGCCACCCGAAGCAGTGACTGCGTCACTTGCCGCGGCCGAAACTAAATTTCGCTCTTCAAATGCCGCCATGACAGAGTCCACTGTTGGTCGCGACAGCCCGGTCCGCTGCACCACATCACTGATCGATAGTGCGCCAATTGCTGTTCGCAACACGTGGATGCAGGTCAAGGCGTTGGCATGTCTGATGCTCGCAGGTCCGGCCATGTTCATGTTTCTCCTTGCCATTCTCGGCGTCTCGTAGGTCGAGCAGCGCATGACTCACAATATAGCAGATATGAAAGTTGGTATCGAAACTCGAGCGCAAAGAGTATTTCGCTTGATCCGGCGCTAGTTAATTAAGACGGTTACCTATTAAAATTGACTCATGTTTGCCTAGTTTTGAGCGGAAGTAGACTCTTGCTCTTGACGTTACTAAAGGAGGGTGCAATACTTCAAGTGGCCCAGCTCACTGGATGTAAGCTCCGGTAGTTGCGTACAAATGAAACTAGGTAATCTAAGCGATCTTCCTCAAATGTTGATCGCTCAGGGAGCCATAGGTAGTGGATTACCACTGGCGGGGACTTGGGCGTATGAAGAAATGACGTTCCCAAGGGATGTTGAGGACAGCAGAACTAGCCTGGTCACCGTTCCTCCGGGCGAGTGCCCACCCACTTTAGACGAAAGACACACCATGAAAATGAGTAGTCGAACACAAATCTTGGCGCTGGGAGTTGCAGCGCTATTGACAGTTTCCGCATGCGGAACGGGAAACACGCCCTCGGCTGCTGAACCCGATACGGCGAACCTCCGCGTTTGGGTCATGGGTGATTCCGTTCCAGCTGCAGCGGCCACGTGGCTTGAAACAACTTTCGCGCAGGAGCACGAGGGATCGACCCTGAAGGTTGAAAGGCAGCCCTGGACAGGAATTGTCGCCAAACTTCAGACCAGTCTGCCGTCCAAGACTGAGACGCCGGACATCGTCGAGGTAGGAAACACCGGAGCGTCCACTTTCACCTCTGTGGGTGCCTTCTCGGCACTTGACGGGATTTACGAAGACCTCGGTGGCAAGAACCTGGTTCAAGGCGGGGTAGCGGCAGGCTCATGGGACGGAAAATTCTATGCCACCCCGTTCTATCAGGGCTCGCGGGTCATCTACTACCGCAAGGACCTGCTCAAGAAGGCCAACATCGCTGTGCCTACGACGATGGCAGAGCTGAACCTTGCCGCGGTGGCGCTCAATAAGGCGAATCCTGAGAAGACACCCAACTTCACCGGCATCTACCTGCCCGCAGTCGACTATCACACCCAAGAGGGGTGGTTGTTCACAAACGGTGGTAATTACGCCTCTCAGGATGCTGGCGGCAAATGGGTGGGTCAGCTGTCGACGCAGGAATCGTTGGAAGGGCTGAAGCAGGTCCAGGATCTCTCCCTGAACGCAACAACCTATGCCAGTGATTCCATTGAAGGTGTCAACGGTGCCCCAGATCTGTTCAACGCTGGAAAGATTGGCTTCCTCTCAGCTTTGAATTCGACCGAACAGCTCATCTCACCTGCGATGTGGAAAAATGACCAGGTTGGCGTGATGTCGCTGCCAGGCAAGACGCCGGGAACAGCTGGAATGACGTTTGCAGGCGGGTCAAACATTGGCATCTCCGCGATGTCTCCAAACCAGAAGCTTTCACAAGAAGCCATGAAGCTGATATTCAGCGAAACTTTCCAATCGTATTTGGCTTCGGATGGTTCCTGGATTCCGGGGAACCTCTCCTATGCTGCGGCCCTCACGGGTCTTTCATCTGCAGCTTCCACAGAAGCGGCAGCAGCATCGCGCCTCACTCCTGCTACCCCAGCATGGGGCGTGGCAGACAGTGCAGGATTCTCTACCGACTTTTGGACACGCATCGCCAAAGGTGAAGACGTAACTGCGGTAGCGAAAGAAACTGACGCGAAGCTCAATGACATCCTCAATAAGTAGGGATGACGGCGGGGCTGCCTCTATGGTGGCCCCGTCGGAGTCCACCGACGGTAAGAGATCACACTCGAAGCGGCTAGCTGGCAAGCCATCACCCTTGGCAACTTCGAACGGCAAACACTCGAACATTGGCCGGGGGCCAAAGTCGCGGATGACACCATATTTGCTCATCGCTTTGCCCGTGACATTAGTGGCGATTGCTTTGGGATATCCGCTGGTTCAGCAGCTGATCATGTCACTTCAGGAATTCGGGATGGCCCAACAGTTTGGCCAGTCGGCTCCATGGGTCGGTTTGTCCAATTACGCATCAATTCTTACCGATAGCTATTTTTGGATTGTCACGGCTAGGTCGTTGGCCCTTTGTGCAGTGTGTGCCTCCTTGACATTGCTGATCGGCGTCGGCATGGCGGTTCTCATGCAGCGTATCTGGTCGGGGGCGAGGCTTGTGCTGCAGTCAGCCCTCGTGCTGGCGTGGGCGATGCCGGCGATAGCGGCACTCGTCGTTTGGCAGTGGTTCATCGACGCCCGGTTTGGGCTTGTTAATTGGGCCTTGTCATCCATCGGATTCACCGGAATGGCGAACTTCAACTGGCTACAGGCAAGCACACTGACGTTCTATGCGGTTGCCGCTTCGGTCATCATTTGGGCCAGTGTGCCATTAGTAGCGCTGGCCACGTATGCGGCTTTAACTCAAGTTGATACCGAAATCGTTGAAGCGGCTCAATTGGATGGTGCTGGTCTCTACAGACAACTTATCGAAGTTGTTCTGCCCTTGATCAAACCAGTCCTGGTCCTACTGGCCATCCTGCAGATTATTTGGGACCTGCGAGTCTTTACCCAAATCAAGGTTCTGCAGGCAAATGCCGGGAACTCGAGCGATACCAATGTGTTGGGTACTTACGTATATCAGCTGGGCATAGGCGGTGGAAATTACGGGATGGCATCCGCACTTGCGATGCTCATGTTGGCCATGGTGCTCGTCATCACCTGGCGCTACGTCCGTATACTTTCCCGGCAAGGAGACATCACAGCATGACTGTCCTACAAAAAACCCGGCTAAATTCACGCCGCAGGATCGGGCCAAGAATAAGCGGCCGAACGATTGCCAGCCTGATTGCCATTGGTGTGGGACTGGTTTGGGCATTCCCACTTTACTGGATGATCAATACCGCCCTCGCTGCGCCTGACCAGCTACGTTCTAGCCCGCCAACTCTGTTTCCCTTTGCGCCGACTTTCGACTCCTTTGCCAAGGTGCTCTCGGACTCCTCGTTCTGGTCGTCGATGGCCATGAGCATGCAAGTCACACTGATCGCCGTCGTTGTTGCCTTGCTGTCAGCCACGCTGGCTGCGGTCACACTGAGCCGTTTTCGCTTTCGTGGACGGACAAGCATGATCGTCGCAGTTCTTGTCGTGCAGATGATTCCGGCCGATGCACTGTTTATCTCGCAATTTCGTATGCTTGGCGCCGTCGACCTGCTCAATACGGTGGCCGGCTTGTCGCTTCTTTATGTAGGTTCGGTGTTGCCGTTCACCGTCTGGATGCTCAAGGGATTCGTTGACGGGGTTCCGATTGAACTTGAAGAGGCCGCCATGGTCGATGGGTGCAGCAAGGTTGGTGCCTTCTTCCGAGTCACCTTTCCCTTGCTCGGTCCCGGAATGGTGGCAACAGGTGTCTTCGCTTTCCTCGCTGCCTGGAACGAATACACATTGGCGCTCGTGGTGCTCTCTTCCGGAACAGCCGTCACATTGCCAGTGTGGCTCCAAGGCTTTCAAACATCGTTGCGAGGCACAGACTGGGGTGGAGTCATGGCCGGTTCTACCCTGATTGCGGTTCCAGTTATCATCTTGTTCATCATTGTCCAGAACAAAATGTCCACGGGCATGACTGCAGGGGCCGTCAAGGGATGAAAATGATAAATACCCACACAGCACTTCTCAAGGAACCCGTTATGACTGAAACTTCTCTGTTTCCACGCCCGAGGAAAGTTGAAACCATCGGAGGGGCCGGAGCAGCTGCGAACACTTCAATCTCCGTAACGCAGGATGCCACACTAGCCTCGCAGGGGTATCGTCTGGACTATTCAGATAAAGGTATCCTGCTGGCCTTCTCTGACGCGGCGGGACTCCGCTATGGAATGCAAACCCTAGACCAGTTGCGTGCGCAACCTCGCCAACAGCAAGTCGCTGTTCACATCGAGGATTGGCCAGACTTCACGCACCGGGGCTTCATGCTCGATGTGAGCCGGGATCGAGTCCCTACTCGGGCCAGTCTTGCCAGACTCGTGAAGATTCTCGACCTGGCCCGCATCAACCATCTCGAAATCTACACTGAGCACACCTTCGCCTACAGAGGACATGAAAAAGTTTGGCGTGACGCGTCCCCGCTAACTCCGCAAGACGTCCGGTGGCTTGACGATTTGTGTGCATCGCATGGAATTGAACTGGTTCCGAATCAAAACACCTTCGGTCATTGGGAACGGTGGCTGGCGATCGAGCAATACCTTCCTCGTGCCGAAAACCAGTCGGGGATCCAGATTGGAAATGAGTTCCTGGCGCCATCAACATTGGCCCCCACATCTGACAACGCCGCCTTTGTAACGGAACTACTTGAGGAACTGACCCCCAACTTCCGTTCCAACCGGCTCAACATCGGAGCAGACGAGACATGGGAACTGGGCACCGGCGTCAGTAAATCCCGTGCTGAAAAGGAGGGTTTGGCAACCGTCTATCTCGACTACGTCACAGAAGTCATGGCGCCGTGGGTCGAACGCGACTACACAGTGGAATTTTGGGCGGACATTCTCGGCACCTACCCAGAATTGATGAGCCGAATTCCCAAGGGCACCATGCCAATTGTCTGGCACTATGATTCCCCAACTCTCGTCCAAGACACCATCGCCAATATGGGGGAGGAAGAGTGGACCCAATTGGCCGCACATGGGTACGGGCCTGAAAACCTGACAAAAGACTTCACCGACCGCGCAAAAGCCCTCGTTGCCGCCGGTGCGCCCTTCTGGGTTGCACCGGGGACCAGCACATGGCTTTCCATTCTTGGCAGGCTCCAGAACGCCAAAGAGAACATGATTGATGCCGCCGAGCTAGGAATCACACAACAGTCGACCGGGTACCTCAATACTGCGTGGGGGATAACGGCATGTTCGATCCGCCAGTGATCGCCTACGCACCAATCCTCTATGGAGGCGCAGTCAGCTGGGTGCTTGAGCCCAATCGGGACATAGATCTAGCCGAAGTCCTGAGCAAAAGGGTCTTCGATGACGAATCAGTGTTGATCGGCAAAATACTCGTCGCTCTTGGCAGCGTGACGGAGCAACTCAACGTGCCTATGCTCAATGGGAGTCCGCTTTTCCTTGTCCTACTGCAAGCTGAATCAATGGCTGAACGCCGATACCCGGCCGCGGCAGCCCTTGCCGCTGCCCGCGAGACTCTTCGGGAATCGCTGGAAGACCTGAAGCTGACACGTCCGGCAAGCCAAGACGGTCCTGCGATCATCGCGGAGATCACCCAAGCCATTAGGCTCTCCCTTCTGGCGGTGAAATTACTCGAGAGCAGATTGCTTACTCGGGACCCCAACTTGGCGGACGTTCAAGTTGCGCAGCAGTTATCGTCAGAGCTCGACACTGTCCTGGAATCCCAGCGCGAGGCATGGCTTCTTTCCTCGCGACCTGGCGGCCTCAGTAACAGTATTGCAAGGCTCGATCCATTGAAACACGCGCTAACTGCTCGCGCTTGCTTCCTGGAGTGATACCAAATTTGTCGAACCAAGAGTAAGGGAATTTAGTTAACATGAAAGTTGCGATTATCGGTGGCGGCGGGATCGGCTCCACACACGCCAACGCCTACCGTTCCATTGGCGCCAATCTGCTCGCTGTCGTTGAACCGTTGGCCGCTTCGGCCGAGGACTTCGCCAAGATGCATGGAGTCGCCGCGTACTCGAGTCTTTCTGAGCTCATCAGTTCAAAGGATCGACCAGACGCAATTAGCATCTGCACTCCGCCATTTACGCATCGGGAACTGGTGGAGGAGGCCGTAGCTGCCGGGATTAACATCCTGTGCGAGAAGCCCATGGCGCACACCTTGGAAGATGCTGAGGCGATCTACGTACTCACTCAGGGCTCCGGCATCGTATTTGCAACTGGATACTGCCAGCGCTTCCAACCGGAACTCGAAAGCATCCAGGAGTTAGTCGCTGGGGGCAAGATCGGAGAGGTACGAACGTTTTACAACTCATATTCAAGCCATCAAGATGGTATTGAAAATCGATGGTTTGGACGCAAGGAACTGGCTGGGGGTGGCGTCATCATCGACACCGCGATCCACTCGATCGACGTGTTCAGGTATTTGTGTGGTGAAATCATTGCTGCATCAGGGACTATGTCGACAGTGTTGGGGGAGTCCGACCTTGCGGTCGAACACACGGCAACCATTGGGCTCCGCTCCATTAGCGATGTCATTGGCACCATCGATTGTTCTTGGAAATTGCCCAACGGCACCTCGACAGTGTCCGTAGGGGGATCGGCAGGACGATTGACCTTCGACTACGACAAGGAAGGCGAGATCGTTTTCGAATCAGCCGATGGTTCCGTCGATACAATCCATGTGCCCACTGGCGATCGATTTGCCCGAGAAGTTGAGGCGTTCTTGGAATCTGTCCGCTACGGTTTGCCGGCTCGCACGGGTGCCTTCGACGGACTCGTGGGGCTGACGGTGGTCGATGCCATATATCGAATGCACGAGGCAAACACGATTTCACCCCTGCTGAGGTCAGGCAATGCCTGAACTTCGTGTCGGACTCATCGGGGCAGGAACGATTGCCCGTGTCCACGCTGCGGCATGGTCAAAAATCGGCGTTGACCTAGTCGTCTTCGCATCAAGTGCTGCGCAGGAGCTTGCCGACGCATATGGTGGGACAGCTGTCGCATCGCTTCCAGAGATGCTCGCGGGAGTTGACGTCGTCGACATATGCACACCGACGGCGAGCCATTCAGCAATCGCCAGGGCTGCACTCAACGCCAACTGCGACGTCATCTGCGAGAAGCCGTTGGCGCGTACCGTGGATGAGGCCAGACAGCTTGTGAACTTGGCCCGCGAACGAGGTCGGCATCTGCTGCCGGCCCATGTGGTCCGTTACTTCCCGGAATACGTAAAGGCACAACAGGCAATCGTGGCCGGGCGCCTCGGGCAACTGGCCGTGCTCCGATTCAGCCGAACTGGCGCGTTTCCGACAGCCGGGTGGTTTGCTGATGACAATGAATCCGGCGGTATCGTCTTGGACCAAATGATCCACGACATCGACCAAGCCATTTGGTTGGCAGGGCCAGTGACAACGGTGCACGGCAGTGAAAACCAAGTCACCACGGAAACTGGGGCTGTAACCACCGCGCATGCACTACTCACCCATGAATCCGGCGCCATCTCGCATTGCCGCAGTTTCTGGGGATCCCCAACAACTGAGTTCGCCTACACATTTCAGGTCGCTGGCAGCAGAGGAAACTTGGAATTCGATTCACGGACATCAACAGGAATCAGACTTGACGGCGGTGCCCGCTCGGCAGCTCCAACAAGTGACACTCATCTGCCCAAGATCGATGCCACAAATAGTCCGTACTTACACGAGTTGAGCAATTTCTTCCACCGAATCACCCTCGGATCAGCCTCAAGCGTCGAATCGCACGATGGCCTCAAAGCGGTAGAAATTGCTAGCGCAGTAAGTCAATCAATTAAATCTGGTAACCCCATAACAGTCCTGAACGAAGGAGAGCTCGCATGACTCAAAAACGCTTCAGAGTGGGCATCATGTCCTTCGCTCACCCACATTCCGGCGCCTACATCCAAAGCCTGCTCCGTCGTGGCGACGTAGACATCTGGGCTGCCGACCCTGACTCGCTAACCACCCTCAGTGATGAGCCCCGGGGTGCCGAAATGGCTGTGCAACTCGGGGTGGGATATGTGGAAACGTATACTGAATTGGTGGGTTTGGGCTTGGATGCGGTAGTCGTTTGCAACGAAAATACCCGCCACCGAGAAGCCGTAGAACTCGCCGCAGCAGCCGGCCTCAATGTGCTCTGTGAAAAGCCGTTGGCAACAGAAATTGAAGATGCCAAAGCCATGATTGAAGCATGCAGGACCACTGGCGCCAAGCTGATGACAGCGTTTCCGATCCGTTTTTCCCCCATGTTCAAAGAACTTCAGAGTGTCGTATCTAGAGGTGAGATCGGAGCCATCGTCGGGGTTACAGGTGCAAATATTGGGAAAGTACCCACGGGCCCCCACTCATGGTTCATCGATCCCGCCCTTGCCGGTGGCGGATCATTGATCGACCTTGCCGTCCATGTCGTGGATTTACTAGACGTACTCCTCGATCAAGACGAGCCCGCCAAGATATACGCCGTAACCAACGAAATCCTCCATGCCGATAAACCAGAGGTAATCACTGAAACAGGCGCACTGGTCAATATCAAATATGCGAATGGCGTAGTCGCAACTATCGACAGCTCATGGAGCCAAGCAGATTCGGCACCAAATTGGGGTGCACTGACACTCCAAGTCGTCGGAACACATGGCATCGCAGAGATTGACACATCCGTTCAGCATTTGGGGGGCTACGACCAGATTGGCAACCAAGAATTTTGGCTCGACTTTGGCCCCTCAGCCATCGACGAACTAGTCGACGAATTCCTGTCGTCCATTGTGGAGGACAGACAACCACAACCATCCGCCGAAGTTGGGCTGAGAACATTGCGAATTGTGAAAGCCGCCCAAGAGTCGGCGGCATCAGGAGAGACTGTTTTATCGTCGCCGTAAAACGCAGCTGAGGATTCTTTGCTTCTCCTGCGCACGCATAAAGAAGGCCCTGCCGGTAGTCCAGCAGGGCCTTCTTCGTTGATTTGCGGAAAGTTAGTTCTACCTCGCCCCTTTTTGAGCGTCGCCCGTTACGTTTTAGTGTCGCCGGATCCGGCCTCCGCCGAGGGCCATGAAAGCAGCGCCTGCCCGGAGCAAAACACCTGCATCGATGATTAATGGATTGCCGTTTGTGCCCGCATAAACCTGCTCCTAGCTATCGGTTGTTGCGGTTGAAGTTACGGACAGCCTCCCTGGATGGGGGTCTAGCGACGTGGGCCGTTGTCGGAGACGTAACAGCTGGACGTGTGGCTCGCGTAGTCTCGGCCCCAGTCGACGTGGTTTCAGTGGCGCTAGGGGCGTCGAGGTCTTGGCAGGAGTCGATACGGCGGGACTAGAAGTTTCCGTGGCTGGCACGGTCTCGACTCCATAAGCAGTTGTCTCCGCCGGGGAGTGGCTTTCGGTGCCATAGTCGCAGTCCCGATACCCGAGCCTGATGCGGTAGCCCGGACTTGCAGGGTTCCAACGGGGAAGTTCTGTCCCTTCACGGTCCCCAGACCTTATTTCATGCAAATGTCCTGGGGTGGGCTTGTCGGCGGGACTTGGACGTATGTTTGTGCGCACTCCTTGATCGGCAGGCTGGCCAGGAAGACTGTCAGGCCAACTGTCGTGCTATCGAACATGCTTGACGGATACAGAGTGCGGCGTTGGGTTCGGTACTGGCCCCGTCGGCCTCAGTTGTCTTGCTGACCACCATGTACTTGGATTGGAGGAAGCACTACTGGCCGGAGGCTAGGCGTGGTTTGCTCCTAGGGCACCACGAGGGTCGCAGTGATCGTTGCCCCGTGGAGCCCCTTGGACGTATCGACGAATCGCAATCCGAGGGTGTGATTTCCTGATGTGAGAGATGGTAGATCACGCGTGACCGGTTGGCCGTTCATTGGGTGGAAATTTCCTGTTGGTGTGCCGTCCAAGACTGCCTCTACAAGGGAGCCTGCCGGGCCCTCGAACGTGATCTGATGTACTCTGTCGGCGGTGTTCAGGGAAATGATCGTGGGTGTTTGCAACTGTAGGGGCGTCGTGGGAGCTGTGGTTGCAGAGGTGAGAGTGTTCAGGGTTTGGTAGGCGGTGAACTGCGTGGTTCCGCCGGGTCCTGGGATGGCTTCTGGTGTCACCGACCACGTACCGGCAGCATCGACGATGACCGCGGCTACTTCCTTTCCGTCTGCCAGTAGGTGGACAGTCGCGCCGGAGTTGCCGGTGCCACTGAGAAGCGGCAGGAACAGACCCCGATCCACAGTCGAAACGATCACGGGCTTCGCCAACACTTCCGGTGGAACCGATGGCGACGGCGTGGGGGAGGGGGGCGCGGACGGTGTCATTGAAGGGGTAGGTGACGGACTCGGTGTTGACTTCACGATCGGAGCCGAGGTTGGGGTGGGTGTCTGGCTTGGAGTGGGGGTCGGTAAAATGGACGGTACTTGTACGGCAACAGGGCTGGTGATTTCGGGTTCGGCCGCTGGCAGTTGGACAAGAGCGACAACCGCTGCTGGAGGAATCACGAGGGGATCCGTCACTGTCGTGCCAGTTTCGTGCTGTGTCTGGGGAGTCACGGCTTTCCGTGCGGCTGGCGGAGCTGGGGCCTGTGTGGGGGGATTGGTCCCTGACGGGGCCGGAGTAGCGGTCATCTGTGGTCCGGCCGCGGTGTCGTTGGCTACGGGGGTCATGGCTACTGCGGCAACAACGATCCCAGCGACAGCAACGGCAGCGCCGAGGAAGCCAAATCTTATCTGGGAACGCTTTAAAAGGTGGCTCGCTCCCGAACCTATCGCTGATACTCCTGCCACGGGCGCCCCGATAGTCCCTAGTGCGGCGACGTTCGTCATGCCGAGGGCGGACGGGCCAAGAAAAAGCGGCAGCAAAACGATGCCGAGGTTGCGTCCAACATGATCGAGTTCTTCGACCATAATGGAGCATTTGATGCAGGTAGTCAGGTGTTCTTGAACGCGGTCTCGATTACGTTGACTCAGCGACTTGCGGTTGTACTTACCCAATCGCTCGACAGTCCATTGGCAATCCTTATCTGCCTTGGTGTCGTTGAGATGTGCTTGTAGCCATGCCGCACGCAGCCCCTCGCGTGCACGGTACGTCAGGGCTGCGACTGTACTGGCCGTCAGTCCGAGCAGCGGGGCAATGTCCCGCGGGGTCATGCCCTCGACTTCGGAGTACCAAAGCACAGTGCGCCATTCGGGCCGGAGACTTGCGAAGGCGCGGCCGGTGATGGATTTGTCGATGATCTGGTTTTCAAACGAGGCAGCCGGGTCGGCAACATAATCCAGAGAATCGAGTTCTGTCGTGGTGCCATGAGGAGATTTCCAGCTCATGGAGATCGAGCGCAGAACCATGTAGAGGTAGGCCCGGAATACGTCACGAGGCCCGGCATTGTTGCGAATAGCGGTGAGGATTCGCAGGAAGGCTTCCTGCACCAGGTCTTCCGGGTCATAGTCGCTGGTGAGGGCGGTGGCGGCCCGTAATCCGGCCTGACGGTGGCGTTCCCAGAGCTCGCCAAAGGCTTCATTGTCTCCGGCGCGGGTGCGTTCGACCAATTCAATGTCTGAGGGCTTGGGTGAAGCTTCTTCAGCTAGTTGGAGTTGCGTTTCCATGGGGTTGCCGTTCGTAAGAAAGGATCCTGAAAAACGTCGCCTCAGGATTGGGGTCGCCGTGTCAGGCGCTTCAAAATAGGAATGAGAGCATAAGAATCGTTGAAAATTCGTTGTGACGGGGTTCTGTCGGTCTTTGGCGTCAGGTACCAACCTCTAGCGAGTTAATTTAGCACGGCTGAGCGACTCAAGCACCTCAACGAGTATCGCCGCCACGAGGGCGCTTGTGGCCCGCTCACGGGATTACGAAATCTTTTGCGAATTCACGTCATTATCAGCCGGCGAATCACTCTTTACTCATGAATGCTCTTCGACTCATCGCACGACCACCGGTGGGGCTGAGGCGAGGGGCGGATGGCGGAGGAACTTCAAACCTCCCTTGAAGGATGTCTTTGGTTGAGTAGAGAGAAGCGTGTCATGCAGGTTAGTCGGACTCCATTAGGAGTTGCCGGTGTGCGCCCTAGGCGCAAAGGGCTGTTGTCCCTATTCACGCTTTTCCTGTGCGTGGCGATTGTGACCCTTGGGCTGTCGGCCGTTCGCATCCTGGGCTCTACAACGCCGGCATCTGCCAACCCAGGGACTCCCGGGGTGACTCAGCCGGGGGTTCCCGTCTATTCGGAGGATTTCTCTGCTACGAGCGCAGCCGGTGTGCCGATTCAAATAGGAAACTATGTTGGGGGTGCGGCGGCCCTAAACGAGCAGTACAAGGCTGATGCGGCGTGGAGTCCTGGGGCGCAGGCCTGTAATGGTTGGATTTTGCGGCAGGGGACCCCTGTGCCGGCTAACCTGACATTGCTGGCACTGCCTCAAATTGGTGTCGTCACTAACAATGACCAGTGCGCGCGTAATACCGCTTTCACTGATCTGGGCAATATGGCCTATGCGATGGGCATTTACCAGGGTATGACGGTTGCGCAGGCGCAGGCTAACCAGATCCTTAGCGAATACACGAACTCCACGAGCGGTGCCCAGGCTGCCGGTATACAACTGGAAACCAAGACCGCAATCCCGGCTGTTGCCGGACATTTCTATGCAGTGTCGGGGATTTTTGGCGAAACGAATTGCCTTTCGCCCGCCCCTCAGGCGCAACAGAAATTCTCGATCCTTGTGAACGGGGTTGCGACGGTGGTCGGACAGAACCTCAATCCGTGTACAGATCCCTCGGCGCAGGTGGTCAATGGAGTCAAGATCGCGAGGCTGCAATCGGGTGCGATCCAGGTTCCCTTGACGGGCACCCCGACCCTGGGCCTCCGGGTGGAGAATACTCAGGCCAACGGCGCTGGCAACGATGTTGGCTTCGACCTCCCACAACTGGTGGATGTCACCCCGCAGTTGGACAAGTCCTTCAGCCCCACCACGATGACTCAAGGTGCGAGCACGACTCTGACATACACGGTGACGAACACGAGCGACCTAGCGGCCAAGAATGGGTGGCATTTTGTTGACAACCTGCCCGCCGGGCTCACCGCGAGCGGCACCTTGGGCGGTACGTGTGTCCGGACGGCGTCCAGCGTCGCCGCGGGCACTGTTGATGTCACTGGGAACTTGGCTGCCGGTAGTGCCTCGTGCACCATCACCGTGACGGTCACCAGTAATACTCCGGGCAACTACAACAACTCCGGTTGCGTTGCGAACAACGGCACGACGATTCCGAGCTGTACCAATAATTTCCCGACTATCTCGGGCATCAACCCTCCGGGCACGGCACCTTTGACGGTGCTGCCCGTCGTCGACCTTTCCATCACCAAGAGCGCCAACCTGGCCCAGTACACCCCGGGAGGCACGATCACCTACACGGTGACCGCCCACAACAACGGACCCAGTGACGCCATTAACGCCGTACTGACTGATCCGTTGCCGGCCTCCATCACCGGTGCGACTTGGACGTGCACGGTCACGGCGCTGGGGACGGCGAATCTGCCTCCCATATCGGGACCGACCAAGTGTGGTGCCGCCAGCGGAACGGGGAGCATTACTGACACTGTGCGGATCAACACTGGCGGAACCATCCGATACACCATCACGGGCACGGTTGGAATCGGGACGACGGGAAACGTGGTCAACAAGGCCACGATCATCCCGGCGGCCACGACCCCGATTCCCAATATGCCCGGCGGCGGTACCAACCCGGTGCCCGGGTCAACCACAACGGTGACTACCGTGGATACGAATTGTCCGCCGTCTCCCGGGAGTGGTTGTTCGGCCACGGTGACGACACCGCCGCTGCCGGGTGTGTGGACTGTTGCGAAAACTGCCATGGTCAACGGGACTGCTCCGGCTACCAATGTGGTTCAGGGTGGCGACGTTATCACCTACACAGTCAAGGCCACGGGTGTCAGCGGACTGAGCAGCAACGCCCTGCTGACAGATAACTTGGCCAACGTTCTGGACGACGCCACGTTTGTGGCGGGTTCGGCCACCCTCACGGTCGGTGGTGGGGCGCCCGTTGCGGTGCCCAACCCAGTGGCCCCGGGCTACATACTCACGACCGGAAAATTCAACCTTGCCCCCGGAGTGGTTGCAACATTGCGCTACCAGGTCACGGTCAAGGCCAATGTTTGGAACAAGCAACTCATCAATGTGGTCACCGGATCCGGCGACACCTCACCAACTACCTGTGCGGTGGGGGTCACCCCGGTGGCGCCCGTTTGCACCACCACACATCTGACTCCGGCCAAAGTGTTGATCCAAAAGATCGGCGAATCCGGCAGTGCTACCTGGGTCCCCATGGATGGCTCCTCTTGGGCTGTCTTCAATGACAACGCCGGCCAGCCGGGCACCCCCTACACAGGCACTGCTGTGGGTGCTGTGGTTCCTGCGTCTACGGGTCAGTTCCAGCTGAGCAATATTCCGGTTGGTACCTACTGGCTCACTGAAACCGCTGCCCCGGCAGGGTTTAGCTTGCTTGCGGAGCCGGTGCAGTTCACGATCGCGGCCAATGGTGCTGTGAGCATCGGTCAAGGTGCTGGTGGGGGAGTGGTGACTGCAGCGGATGCTGCGGGTTACGGAATCTTCACTATCACCGTTCGAGATGTACCTGCTCTGCAACTTCCCGAATCCGGCGGTCCCGGCACGGTTGCATTCACAGCTGGCGGATCTGTGCTGATTTTGGCCGCTGCAGGCCTCTTGCTCAGTCAGCGGCGACGACGCACTGACGGATCGGAAGTTAGCTGAGTGAAGCCACGATTCCCATCCCAGCGCCCGCGAGCACCCCAGGTGCTCCACATTCTTCCTCCATTGCACCAAATCTCTCATCACTCAATGAAAAATAGAAAGCAGAACAAGATGTCTCTGAACAACAAGCGCGGCCTCTGGCGGACAACCGCCGTTGCTCTGGCAGGAGCGGTGCTGGCATCGAGCTTCGCCATTACTCCGGCCTCGGCTGCCCCCATCGTTGATGGCAGCCAGACTGGTTCCATCACGGTTCATAAGTTTGAACGCCCCAGCACCCCCACAGGCCTGCCGGCTAATGGCACCCAGGTTGACACCACGGGCCTGACTCCGCTCTCCGGTGTTACGTTCCAGATTCAGCAGGTCAACACCATTGACCTGACTACGAACGCTGGCTGGCAGTCAGCCAACACCCTGAGCAACGCCTTTGATCCGGCCAACCCCTCAGGATCCATCACTGGCGCCGGCTACACCGTGGGTGCAGGCGTATCGCAGGTCACCGATGCTGCTGGTACTGCGGCGTTCCCCGACTTGGGCTTGGGCTTGTACCTAGTCACTGAAACCAACTACCCGGCCGGTGTCACACCGTCAGCGCCGTTCCTGGTGTCGGTTCCATTGACGGATCCGACCAACAAGGACAACTGGCTCTACGACGTTCATGTGTACCCGAAGAACTCCATCACCGGCGCTGAGAAGACCGTCAAGGATGCTTCTGCGATCAAACTCGGTGACGCTGTGAACTGGACCATCACCGCTGACATCCCCACGGATGCCGTCATCGACGGTTACAAGATCACAGACAAGCTCGATACCAAGCTGACCCACGTTGGCACCACCGCAACCTTGCTGGACGGTACCGTCCTCACCGAGGGAACCGACTACAACGTAGTCTTCGACGCGGCGACCAACACTGTCTCCGTAGTGTTCACCCCGGCCGGCCGCGCACTGCTGGCTCAGCACAACACGACCAAGGTAGTCGTTATTGTCAAAACAACGGTTAACACCATCGGTGAGATTGCGAACGTGGCAAACGTTTACCCGAACGCGCACAGCTTTGACGTCGTTCCCGGCCAGCCCGGTGGTCCCATCGTTACTCCTCCGGTTGTTACCAAGTGGGGAAATCTGACGCTTGAAAAGATCAACGAAAACGGTACAGCCCTTGCCGGTGCATCATTCTCTGTCTATGCCAATGAAGCAGACGCCAAGGCCGGCACGAACCCGATCAACCTGGCTGGCGAGACCGTCTTCACCGTCGGTACCGATGGCCAGCTGACCATCACGGGCCTGCGTTACTCTGACTTCGCCGATGGTGTTGCTCTGGTCCCCGGTGACGCGAACTACCGCACGTACTACCTGGTAGAGACTGTCGCACCGAGTGGCTATGAACTGTTGGCTGAGCCGATTTCCTTCTTGGTCAACGCAGCAACAACGGCCGTCGGTGTTGACCTGCAGGTCAAGAACGTCCCCTCCAACAGTGGCTTTGAGCTGCCCTTCACTGGTGGCCCGGGAACGTCGCTGCTCTACGGCGGAGGCATCCTGCTTCTCGCCGGAGCTGCACTGCTGCTGGTTCGCAACCGCCGCGCCAGCAACAACAGCTAGCACCCCCAGCAGCGACAGCTGTAAAGGACTAGGCAACTTAGCGGGGAAGTACGGGATAGCGCCGTTCTTCCCCGCTAGGCCGGGGTCCGTACGTGTGTACCTCTCAACTCAGTCCCAGGAAGAACGATGTCACTTCTCAGCAGCCCTGCTCGACGGCTAAGACGGCCGCGCCCACGCTGGAGTCTGCAACGGATGATGATCGTGATCGTTGCGACAGTCGGGGTGGGTGTTCTGCTCTACCCGACTGCGGCGGGCTGGTTCTCGGACCGGGTTCATGCCACTGAAATTAGCGGCTACGCAGACACAGTAAAGGATTTAGCTCCGACCGCGCAGGAAGAACTACTCGCCCAGGCACGCGCTTACAACGCGAAGCTACCGGCCGGACCTCTTCGGGACCCGTATTCGCTCAATGAAAAGGGCGAAAAGGAAACCGTCGGTTCGGGCTCTGAGGCCTACAAGAACATGCTCTCCGTAAATTCACACGGGATCATGGGCAATATCAGCATTCCCTCCATTAAGACGAACTTGCCGATCTACCACGGCACCGGAGAGGCCAGTCTGACCAAAGGTGTGGGGCATCTCTTTGGCTCATCGCTGCCAGTTGGTGGCACCAGCACGCACAGTGTGCTCACAGCCCATTCCGGGTACGTCAGTTCCACCCTGTTCGACTCCCTGAAAAAGGTCGTCACGGGCGACGTCTTCAGCGTCACAGTCCTCGACGAAACGATCTACTACAAGGTCGATCAAATCAAGACCGTGCTACCGGACGAGACTGACGACCTGCGCCAGATCAAGGGCAAGGACTACATCACCCTGATCACCTGCACCCCCACCGGCGTCAATACCCACCGCCTCCTTGTCCGGGGTGAACGCGTCCCCGCCCCGGATGCCGCCGCGAAGGGCCCGCAAACAATTCCCAGCAATGTCACCGACCCCGGCTTCCCATGGTGGGTGGTCATCCTCGTAGGCACCGCGGTCGGAGTGATCATCCTCAGCAGCCCCCAGAGTCGGCGAGTCCAAAAGACGAGCGAACGAGCAGAAGAGAATGAATAACGTAACGATGAGCGGTGAATCGGTTATCGATACGACCGAAATGCAGAGACGAGCCCCTGCCGTACCCCAGGAAACCAGCGCATATGTCGTCCTTGGCACGAATCGGGCCCCGGCACAGTATCCCCTGGCAGGGTTCTTTCCTGACGACGGCGGCACAGAGGAAGCCGGCATCAGCTTAGTCCACATGGCAGCGCAGGACTCGGCGAAGGTGGGTGATCTCCTTACATTCACTGCATGGATCTTGAACGCCACGAATCTAGTGCTCACGGATGTTTCATTACACCTCTGCTCGTTCACCAACGAGCTTGGAGAGCAGCTAAATTATAGGACTGAACCCCAGACTGTCGAATTCGTCAGGAGAACCCTTGGGCCCAGGCAGGCGCTGAAGTATTGCTTCAGCTACGTGGTGACCGAGCGGGACCTCGAAGAGCCGGGACTACTCATCAGCGCTCTCCGAGCCGATCTCGTGATGCCAGGCAGAGGACGGGTATTCAGTGAATGCGATGCCTTGATTTCCGTCGCTGTTCCCAGCGTCCTGTCGCTGCCATAACTGAACCATCAGTCCGTCCAGACACAACCTGCCCGGCGCAATGAGAGGAAAAGCAATGTCGCTACCTAGTTTCGTAGATGATCCTGTCCTGGAGCAAGTGCTTGTGTCCATGAAATTGCTTCTCCCAGAATGGCTAGTGCATCAACTGCACTCCGCTCTAGCGGTGGCAGGCAAATCAGAAGGCTACCTACGCGCCAATGATCTATTCGTCGAAGCGATTCACCAGGAGGTTCGACGTTTGCAGCACAGCTACAACTCCAATGCCAATTGGCCCGAGCAGGCAGATGTGAATCCAGCATGCACTCAAGAGTGCTCCTCGTAAATGTCCAAAGCTGCCCCAATGTGCCGTCATTGGCGCAGCTTGCTTCTGAAAGGTGATCAATGAAAACGGAAATCAGGCTTCCCTACAGCGAGGATAACTTCACTGTCGAAACCGAAATGATTCCGGCCCTCCGTGACCTACTCATCGTAAGAATCTCTGTTGGAGAAATCCGAATTGCATTGACTCCCAAAGAGGCGAAAGACCTTGGACACGCACTCCTCGACGCGAGTCTTCAACGACCATGAGATTTACGAAGAAGAGTCCTGAGACAACCCTCTCACCCCATGCCACACCGGCTAACCCTGCCCCCGACGAGAGGAGGACAGCTAAAAGCGATACTCAGTCCGACAGAATGCCTTGCCTGGGACTTTGCCCTCAGCATGACGGGCAGCAAATCCCCTGAGCCCCCAGGGACTTCCGAATGGGTTTCCATCCACACCCCAGAAAAACCGAGCTTTGACACGGTCGAACGGGCCAGCTGGTCAACGCTTCGAAATGCGTACGCCAGGCCTTTTCCGGGAGGCCGCTGATTTGATCGCCTATTTACCTCAGATCGAACACCGGCGCGCCCCTGTTAGGGTCACCCAAGCCGCCCTGGCAGAACTTTCCCGGATTGGAGCAATCGGCGAGATTACCTCCGATGAGTTGATTTATCCACTAGGCAACTTCCCTTCTCATCCCCACCATTAACCCTCATTCGGTGACCTGCGCCTTAGCCGTGATGTAGAACTTTTGACCCTGAAGGAATTCGAGCTGATTGTCGCATCAATCCGGCATACTCAACCCGCTCAGGCATAGGCCATTACCGATCAGTGAAGCAAAAGGACCAGTCCAAGATTCTGATTGCCCTTCGCGCGTCATGATTTGTCCATGCAGCACTCTCTATACGTGGGGGATGTTCCCTTTCCTCTCCGGTTGACACATGGACCTGAGGAGAAGGTTGGCATCCCCCACCACAGCTCACGCTACGTAGCGAATGACGAGGCGTGAGCTGGTTCCAACCGCCACCGAACCTTGGAAGTCCATGGGCTCCTAAGCAACTTGCTACCCACCCTGCTCGCCTATATCGAGGAAGAATTATGAAATCTACTAGAATGCTTAAGTCTGCTTGGGGGTATCCGGTGGCCCTGATCTTGGCCATGGTGCTGGCTATGGGGAGCATGCTGGGTCCCACTGAGATGGCTCAGGCGGCCCCCACCGTGACTTACCCGAATGCCATTTCCAACATTCAATTGGAACATGAAGACGGTAGCAGCGGCCCCTTGAATCAGTGGAGTTTTATCAAAATTACCGCAGATTGGTCTGTTCCCAACGGGTCTACGTCTGGAGATACCTTTGGCATGACTCTCCCGAGTGAATTCAGCCGATACGGTACCGGAGACTTCGACATCCTCGACCCGGTAACCAATAAAGTGCTCGCGACGTGCGTAGTGAGCCAGGGATCCGGCCCGGAAGTTGTCTGTACCCTGACCGATGCCATCGACGGGCAAGTCGACATCGGTGGTTCATTCTGGATGACCGCCCAAGCCAGCGAATCCACAACCCAGGAATCTGTTGAGTTCGATGTCAGCGGCGCAATCATTGCCGTTGATCTCCCCGGAACCGGGGGAATTACTCCCGAGGATATGACAGCACCTGAAAATCCCTACAAGTTCAGTGGCGCCACGGGCATCCCGGGAGAGTTCATATGGACCATCGGGATTCCCGATAGCTACATACAGAACCAAGCCTTCACAGTATCTGATCAGCTCGACGCGGCCGCGGAGAATCATCACTACACCCAAGAGATTTCATTGATGGGCCGCCCCGTAGCCGACGGTCAACTCGTGGGCGACTGGGTCACAATTGATCCTTCCGAGTACACGGTTGAGTGGGCCGCAGACATGAAGTCCTTTGAATTCACCGCTCACGACCTGACCAATACGGATTATAGCTACCGCCTGATCTACACCACCGAAGCTGAGGGCGTTGTCCTGGACGGTGACGTATTCGGCAATCGCGCCCAGGTAGGCACTACTGAGACATCCTCCACCTACGTCGTTAAGGCCGAGGGTGGTGGTACAGGTAGTGGGAAAGAATATACCCGTTTTTCCATCACCAAGGCCCTCACCGGTGACGCAACAGAGGCGGCACGCGATGAGACTTTTACTGTCCGATACGCCGCCAAAGGTTCTTTGGAAGAACCAAGGACCATGCTCGTTCACGTCGGCCAGTCCACGAAGAGCGAACGCTTTCCGCTGGGCTCCACCTTTGTCATTGAAGAGATCGATCTGCCGCAGCTTGCCGGCGTCGAATGGGGCGCTTGGGTGCTATCAGGTGAAGGGGTAAGCCCAGGATCGAATGGGACCTATGAGGTGACCCCCGGGACTACTGCCGGAGTCGATCTAGTTTTGACTAACACCGCCACAACGGTCATCACGCCCACTGTGGAGCCGACTGTGACTCCGAGCCCGTCTGTGACTCCGAGTGTGGAGCCGACCGTGAGCCCGAGCCCGTCTGTGACTCCGAGTGTCGAGCCCACCGTGATTCCGAGCGGGGAAACCGGGGTAGTTGCTGCACCGACCAACGCTAGGGAATCGTCCGCTCCTTCGGAAAATGGTCTTGCCATGACTGGGTTGAATCTCGGAGTGCTTGTTTCCGGGGCGGGTGCTCTCTTGATTATGGGTTTGGCATCTGTAATGCTCATCGGTCGCAAATCGAAGCGATCGCACTAACGTACTAAGAAAATGGGAGTGTCCCCACCGGCCAACTTTGGCTGCTGGGGGCACTCTTAGTTAGCCCTGTCGATTAGATGATCGAAAGGTTCAGTTCAAAGACCCCTTATGGTCGGCCCCTTTCGGAATGGCAGGACCCAGCTGATGGTCGATTCTAGCCGGCACTGTCGGAGTTGACGGCCGATCTCGCGGCTTTGAGAATGCCTATCCGATTGGACTTTATCGTCGTGAAATAGCAGTTTTAGTGTGGCCCAGCCTGATGATCTTCTTGGCTTTCGTTCTCGGGCGCGATCAATGTCGGAGGCACGCCCGGTTAGACCCGCCATACGTCCCGTAATTCAACGAAGGAGAAAAGCACATGGAGACCAATCGCGTCCGTGTTACAGCAGCGCTGTCAATTTTCATGGTTGTCGGCATGGGGCTGTCAGCCTGTGCCACAGGCGGAAGCACGGCAGGCCCGGCAACAATTTCCTCCAGCCCGACGGCGTCGACCGCTTCTGCTTCTGCGCGCACGCTCGTGCCCGTGCAGTCCGCTATGCCAGAGGAAACCGCCACGCAATTGAAATCATTGCCTGAGGGTGGCCAATGGTTGTATGCACTTAGCCACGAATCAACACGACCCGTCGACACTACCAGCGTGGTTCTGGCTGGTGATGCGTCGAATACTAACTACGACCATTCGACGTCTCAATACATGGGCTGCGAGGGAACACCGGATCAGAGCAGCTTCAAGCTAGAAGGCAAGTTCAAAGTCTTCAAGTCACAGGTGGGTTTGCGTTTGGGTACGCCTGCTGGGATCAAAGCGATTGTCGATGTCTATCTCGATGATGAACTCATCACCAGGCTGCAGATCGACAGCGACGGAGGGTCCCCTCTTCAAGTTGTTCTAACAGGGGGACAGTCGTTGAAGTTCATTGTCTCGAAGACGGAAGGCGAATGCGAACACTCTGAGCAAGGCTACTTGGCTTTCGGTAACGCGCAAGTATTTTGATCCAATAGATTCGCCCGAGAATTCAGGCACTGTCTCCGATGAACTCCCTGAGCTGGTGACAGTGAAGTCAAAGGACTCGAGTGTTATTGGCCCGGCTACCCAAGGATCTCCCTGATCTAGTTTTTTTGGGAAAGAACGCTTGGGTAGCTGGTGAGGTTCTCTGACGAGCCCGAAGTCCGGTAAACGGGCACTGACGCTCGTCCTCCACTAGATAACATGAAAGGTAAACCGCCTTTTTCAAGCCCTTGTGGATGTAGAAAGCCACTCCGCACCTCCACGTTCTTCCTTGAACTGGCATCACAATCGAATCTCATAAAGTCATTGGTGAAGCCCTTGGTTCATCAGAAGAAGGGAAACTGCCGTGCGCAACGATCGGTCACTGAAAAGTGAACGCTGCTTGGCTGTGGGTGATCTTTAAGACCATCCGGTAGGAGGGTAGTTATTCCTTGTGAGCATTGGTAGGGTTCGTATTCGACTTTCTTCGATGCCGCGAATTGGGTTTCTGTATGGGTCATCAAAGACGGCTAGGGCGGTGGTTTCGTTGTTCGTTGGCGCCTGCGTGCACACCATGCCCTTGTTGGAGAGGCCGGGACGGTAATTGATAGGGAAAACTGGCCGATGCTCACCATCCGACGAGTTTGAGGGCGCCGGTCGTGGCGATCGTTACCGTCCTTGCCCTGAGGACTATGTGGCCTCACTGTGAGTGTTCGCTCAGGCACTGCATCAGTAAAAACCGTGTTCCCCCACCCTGTTGGATCTGACCAAGTTACCAACTACACCTTGGCCCGACACGTTCCAGTGAAGCTTGCGGGTGCGGGGTTGTTGTAGGCACCGGGGTTCAGTGAATGTCGGCGTCTAGCTGTTGGGGTCGGTTTTAAGCGTAGGAATCGTCCATTTTCCATTGATGATGTCCGCAGCCCGGTTGAGGGCAGCGGCGTAGATTAGGGGACCGACAGCAAGTAGAAAAGCTGTTGATTCCGCCGTCATGGCTGTATGGAAGCGAGTGTCGGGGGTCTGTGCGAGCGTGTCACTGAGCTGTAAAGGGGATGGCCATGGTTGATCGTTGGTGAGGCCGGCCAGGAAGCGGGCACCGATCTCTACGATTTCTTCGGTTGGCTCAAATGTCATGGTGGTGGCCTTCAATCGTGGTCAGAGGTCTATCAGTGGTGTTCGGCTTGGACTGCCTCCGTCGTAATACGAGGAAGGTGCCCGCAAGGAGGGTGAAGGCTAGGTCGTTGTTGCATCGGGGGCGGGCATCGACCTAGCCTTCTTTCGATTGGTGTCGGAAACGGTCTCAAGTTTCCTTGTCCAATCTAAATCCAGCCCTACCACGGCGGGGATGCCAGCAGGGCCGGAAGTGTGAGGTGCTGTCGCACCTTGTCAGTGCCGACAGGCCCTTGACGGCAACAACACCCCACACTTCTATAGAGATCTTGGAACACGTTCTATGACGCAAAACTACACACCGGCAAATGAATCAATGAATCATCGCAGGATCAAAGATTCGGGGCAGGACCAGTGCCGGTTTGACCACAGTGGTTTCGGCACCGCTAACTCGCACAGATAGGTATGTGGACTAGTCAGTTGCTGTGAAGCGGTTACGGGCTTCCTCAACGTTCACGCCGAGGGCCTGTGCGATGTCCGTCCAAGCAGTGCCTTGGCTCCGGGCCAGGGCAACTGAGGCATCTAGCTCACGTTGGGCACGGCGCAGTTTTTCTGAGTGGCCTTCGACGAGTGTGAGTGGGTGTTCAATAAGCCATCCGCGTCCCATCATCTCGTAGTAGTTGAGTGTTTCGAAGCACTTTCCTAGTAGCTGGTATTCGTGCAGTTCCTTGAGCATTTCATCTGGGTCTTGATTGTCGAAGTCACTTGTGGTCCGGGGCTCGGCCTCAGGTTCCTCACGCATGGTGGTCCTCCTATTAGCTGATGAACGGTAAATTCGGTCGAATGGTCAGAAACATCCGGCGGCTGGTGCGGATCGGGGCTTCCTAATTTCAGGCGATGACGCGGCAGGAAATGACTCACTGTCGGCAGCAGATGATGATTTCCATGAATGTGAGTGGCATAGTTCGGAGCAAACGGTTTGTTACCCCCTGCTATCCGCAGGGCAGGGACACAAAAGACTTTGAATCTATAGTTCTCAGAAAAGTTTCAGATGTGATGTGAAGGGGGTTCGCAGGGTTCGGTTGCGCGCCAATGTTCGATGGCCGGCAGCCACGGGAGGAAGTCCTCCAGCCGATCGAATGTCATGGAGAGGGGATTCCACTCTGTGGTCCGTGTAGCGGGCTCAACGCCACAAAACCCGAGTTCATCCACGTCATAGATGAACAGGCATGTCGGTGAGACGTCCTGATCGTCCGCGAATTGTTCTGGCAGGCTTGGCTCAAAGTCCCACACTGTGCAGTCAAGGGTGGTGATTTCGGTGTTGCGGTGCCACCCTCGTTTGGATAGAAGTTCGGACAGATTCGAGGTGTTTGCCGGCGGCAGGATGATCGTCATAGGGTGATTCCTGATAAGGGTTGGGTGCTCATGACAGTTTGAGCGGGATGACAGGTGTTCTCGTCGCGGGCTCAACTAGGGGCGTGGATCCGAGCATTCTGCGTGGTTTCGGTGCAACAACGGACCCCTTCCAGGAGAGCTGCGCCAAGTTCTTGTGCGGCTTGTGGTGTCAGTGCGATCCTTTGGTTTCGGAGTGAGATTCTCACGATGGGCAGCTCTAACAACGCGGGGACTCGTTCTGATTCGACGACGAAATGATCGTTGCTGTAGGGAATCCGTATTTCTTTTCTCATGAATGCATCGACCCGTCGATTAGACACAGAGGGCTCGTTCGGGTGCTCAATGTGTGGTGGGAATAGGTGGCTAGTGCTAGAGACCACTCGGGGACGTCTTCCACGGGTGGCCATTGTTGTAACCGCGTTGAAGGCGCCGCATTTCTTGACGGGTTGCTTCAACAAGGAGGTCGTTGATGGAGCCATACCCTTCCATGTTCCCGGCCACCCGAAACGCGGCTTGCAACTCCTCAGCCATGCTGCGGGAGAGTTTTATGGTTAGTAGCACGGAATCTTTCATTGGGGGAGCGTTTCCCAAACAAGACTCTGAGGATGTCCATCCTGCTGTTGTGGCCGCATTCGTATCCCGAGAAGTGTCATCGTGGTTCATCGTGGCGGCATTACTTTCCTGCAACGGGCGTTCACGACCGCGTCACATTCGCTGTACAGCCTTCCTGTGGCAGGAAAATTAAGTTCCGCCTGCAAGGCGCTGATCAGCAGTCCGTCACCTTCAAGGTCCTTAGGGCTCGTTATGTAGCTGAAGGGAAACCGCAACGATTGCCGGGGGCCCAGCGTTCGCCCCTTGAGTTCCTGGGGTTCTGGTTGCGTCAAGTAGGTCAGTTGGTCCAGTGCGTCATTCGTGAACGATCTCAGCTGCAGTTCGACGCCCGTTAAAGTCTCCGGGGTGCCATTGAGTATCCACGCCGTAAACCTCAAATGCTCCCTAGTGCCGGCGGATACTTGATCCACCAAGTACACCAAGCTGATCCCTGGTACTTCGACACCGTCGGCCTGTGTAAAACTCGCCAGCGGACATTGTGCATCCAGCTGGATCGTACGTTGTTCCGGTGCTGTTCGGGCCACGCCTGTGTGAGAATTATTTCCCACGGGCTTTTGTCCTCTTCGGCGCGTGATCATGGGTATTGCTGCAGTTTGGTTCCGAAGCCTGAGCATCTAGTCCCCTTTCAAATCCCGGCGACGCTTTTGGCGCCTGAAACCTACCGCGATGACCACGGCGGCCGTCAACAAAACCGAACCACCCATAAGACGTGCCAATTCACCTGCGTCATGGACGGTAACCGCAAAACGCAGCATTTCCGTATGCATTTTCATCATTCCTCTAGGCACATTGAATCGTGCGTGCAACTGGTCAAATCTCAGCCGGGACAGATTATGTGCAACCTTTTCCGCCCGGTGACGGACGCGGCTAGCCAAACAACCACACACTCATATTGAGCGCCCACACGCCTTTTTATGACGGCAAAGAGTTTAATTTCCTTACACCGGAGGCGGGCAAAACGACACTAGAACTTCGTTGGGGATGCTTTTCTGGACCCGAGGCCCGGGAATCTCACGTCATGAAATGGTTCTCTGTGCACTCTGTAGGTATGTCAGGTGTTTTCTTCTTCCAACCTGTTCGGTCTTCAGAGGGACGGGACAGCACTTTACTCCTGCACAGCTCTGCTTCGCCTTCGAATCGGACGGTGTGGACCCACTACGGAAACTTCTAGATTTGGGCAGATTGATGAAACGAACAGACGTCGGTGCGCTGCACCGACCTATCGCGGTGCAAAGAGTGCTCCTAGCCCTTGTAATGATCGCTTCCCTGATGGCAGGGGCTATTGGGCTTGCACCTACAGCGTCAGCCGCAAGCGTAAATATGATCGCTGGGGGAGAGATTACCCGACAGCCGGACTCAGACGCTGTTGACTTCCCGGTCAGAGTCGACGCAATCAGATGGGTGTCTGAACCGATGCTGATCCTAGTTCCGGTGTCTCCACCTGTTCACGCTAACGAGGTGGCTCACAGTCTCGGTGATAGTGCTGAAGTACCCGCTAAGCGGAAGCAAACGTTGCAGAGAGGGTCTAGTCTCGGGTTTGCCGTTCTAGGCGCCGGGGTATTGGTTCTGTTAGGAGCTGTGTTGAATGTGCTTCGCCGACGCAAGAAGACTCTCGAATAGTTAGGTAGAAGATCTAGGAAGTCGTTGCCATCACGAGTTTTGAGATGGCGATCGGGACTGCCCGGGACTCTTTGCCTCTCTGACCTGACCCAAGGTTCGGTTACCCATTTCGGAGCGAAAGTCAGGCGGATTGTTTTGACTCATGAGCCTTCTCGATGGTCACATCATAATTTCCGTATTTTCCCCTCATAAACATTGTGGAGTGTTTCCTGTGCCGTACATTGCTGGCGCTAGGGGAGGCTTCCCCTCTCACTTTGCTTCGACTCTCTTAGGCGCAGCAGACTTAGAACGAAGGCTAAACCCATGAGCGATCTATCGCCTAACGAACGACCAACAGAACTTGAAGTAGGGAGCGGGCTCTTGCGCGAGCTTTTGTCTGCCCACCTTCTCCAGAGCCTTGACCAGGGTGGGCGCGAGCTGCGGTGCAATTGCGGCGACACACTCATCGCAAACACTGATCACCACAACTCCAGGGATCCGCACACGGCCCACGTGGCTGATGTTTTGGTCAGTGCCGGATATATAGAAGTCCCATCAGTCAATGTCAGTCTTGTGGATGCGGTGGCTGCGAAAATCGACCAACGCCTTCCCCAGCGGCTCACCACAGGGCCCGGGCACGCCCTCAACAACGTTCAAGAACGAGCAGCCCTGGAAACTGACGGTTGGCCAGGTGCGCGCCGAGTGCGCGCCAGAATCATCGCACAAGACGTGATGGCCATGCTTGCTGGTCGCGGAGTCGGCGGTGAAGCCATGAGTGGAGATGATGTGTTCCCCAACGGATGCTAATTGGTGTTGGAGAACGTTGCTGGTCCCAGCTCATGGACCCCGCAAGCCTCCTCCATCCAGTCAAACAATGCCCCGCGCCCGGCCTGAGAATCAGAATCAAAAGTAGGAGATCTGAGCGATCCGGGCCCTCTATATCTGCGAGCTACGGCTCGAGGTGATGCTGCAGAGCCGACTTCGGATGGATGCCCCGAGACGGTATCGATCGGCAATTGGTCGCCTAACTTGCTCGTTGACATGCAAAAACAGATTGGCCCGAACTATATATTTCGGGTTTCGGCGCGGAATACTTCGAAGTTTTCAACGTAATTGACTCGTTCTATAGCAAACAATCACTGTCGGATCTGATGTTCAACATGGCGCGTCCTGTCAACCGCACAATCGGCACGGTCCCGGGTGTCTCCATCATTGAGCACAACAACTACTCAGCCATTGATTCAGCTGGCTAGTAGTCGGGAAAACAAAGGATCAGCGGGGCTGCCCAAAACGGTGCCTCGCTTTACCTGAAGATCAAGCGCGGTTCTGTATTCAAAAGTCTCCTCTATTAGCTGGCGGACGTGGCTTGCACAATTTGTAGACGACACTCCCGCACCGGCAGACCGGCAAAGAGAGCCTGTTTCACATAGCGATCGCACTCTTTGTAAATTATCCATTTCACGTTGTATCCGGCCGGTGACGCAAAAAGAATAGATTAGACCCCACCATGATGTGTTCCGGACTGAGTAGAATTGCGCTCGGGGGCATGACTTGTCACCTGAGAATATTGGCAGCCACTGTGAACATTCTCCCGCCAAAACTACCCATAGAAACTGTGAGGTCTTGAAATGAATTTTTGGGAAACACTGTGGTCAATTGTTGTCTTCTTCCTCTTTCTGTCCTATCTGATCTTGCTCTTCCAGATCGTCGGGGACATCTTCCGGGACCAGACGCAGAAGGGTTGGGTCAAAGCTGCATGGATCTTCTTCCTGCTGGTGTTGCCCCTCCTTACAGCGCTTGTCTACCTCATTGTTCGCGGCGAAGGCATGGCACAACGCCAAGTAAACGCCGTCCAGACGGCTCAGCATGAGGCAGAAACCTACATTCGTGAGGTCGCTCGTCCATTGAGCCCGGCTGAGCAGATTGCGGCAGCCAAAGCCCTGCTCGATGAAGGCACTATTGATGCCAATGAGTTTGTAGCACTGAAGGCAAAAGCATTGGCCTAAAGAAGCTCGCCTCGTCACCTGCTGGGACTGGCCTCTTTAGATTTACGCCACGTTGAGAGCCAGTAAGACCCCACTAAAAGCAACAGCCCACCTTATCCGAAAAGACAAGGTGGGCTGTTGCTTTGAGCATCACCGTTCAGTCGTAGCTGAAACGATCAGCCCCGTCGCCAGCAGGCACAGGCTATAGGCGCCACTCCCGGTTCTGCTCCGGCTGTTATTGACTCGGGGGGTCAGGTTTCTGATGATGCGGTCCGGTTGATTTTTCCATGTTCAATGGATGCGAGTTTTTCCAGCCGTCTTGCCTTCGCCGGCGGTGGTACTCTTTTCGATCCAGATGGTGATAGCCGGCCCGTGGCTCCTGACGGCGTGCCCATGGTGGGCGATTCATGACGTTCTTCTGCCGGAGAGAGAAGAACGATTCCATCGCCGCATTTTCCGCGCATGCTCCTACAACGCATTGAACGCATTGGTGCATCAGGTTGGCCGAGGGTTTGTTTCCCAAAAGCTCTCTCCGATGCTCAAGTGAAGGACATCAGCAGCTGGCGTATCTGCGCGCATGACAATGTCGAAAAGCGCATTACCCGCGCTGTAGCTGTCGACTTAGCAAAAGTCCATCCAGGCGGCCACGTCACTTGAGAAGGAAAGCGAAGCAGAACTGGAAAGCTTGGATGACCGCTTAGGATCAGGCATGCTGTCCCAACTCGGTAAGGGCCAGTCACCGTAGGTATTGTCCCCGAATCACGGACGGGTTTGTGCCGAAGCAGCCTTCGTACCCCTCGCCGGTCAGTCAGCGAGGGGAGCTTCCGCGGGTACTACTAAGCTTCATCGGATGAACCGCGGTGGCGACCGTCAGCAGAACATGGCTTGCGAAACAGTGGCTAGAATTCGGTTGATATTAGAACATGAAACCTAACCGTGCTTTGATCGTCGCACTTCCGAGGGACGCACCTACCGTAAAATCAAACGTTGCCTGAAGCGTGACCTCGCCCGGCCTTTTTCGGCCGCTAAAGCAGATTATTGCTTGGCTCAAACCATACAAGGGCCTTTTGGATAGTCCCTATGAACCTCTTTTTTGGGGACTATCAACAAGATTACGGTCAACAGTGCTCACGGAGCCTGCGGGGACCTGGAAGCCCGAGGCAGTCCCGAGCAGGCGCATCGTCTGAGATACTGCAGAAAATATAGTCGGTCGTGTCGAGGTCGCTTTTGAAGTTGGAAACTTGGTGGTCGCCACTTCAAAGAGACCTTGAAGTACCTCCGTATCTGCCACACCGAGAACTCGGGAATCCCCGACCTCGGCCAGGCCCAAGGACACCTATAAACGATGATCCAGTGCCCCCGGGCGCTGAAATTTCAAGGTGACTGCGGACTGCAGCAGGCAATTTCTGTTGGCCCGTCATTCCACAGGAATAATCAGGGGCCACAGTAGCTGGTGGGGACGTTTTGCGCGGGAATTCTTTTCAGCGTCTGCAAAGGGCTTCTTGTATCTGACTTCATGCGCTCCTATGCTAAGCAGGAAAGGGGCAGAACCGACTAAGTGTCGGCAGTTCCAATGGCGCTTTCAACATTGTCAGGGGTCATCCGTGGAATCTAGTGGAGCAAGCAGCTCGGCAAAACCGAGTAAAAAGACCAAGCTAAAAGATGCTGGCGAAGGCAATGAATCCAGTCGGTTTCTGAATTCAATTGAGCGGTTGGGCAACAAGATCCCGAACCCGACCATCATGTTTGTGTACCTGATTGCGTTCGTCGCGGTCATGTCTGCAATATTGTCGTGGGCGAACGTCAAGGTGACCGACACTGTCATGACCCCGGTCCCTACCGAGCAGCTACAGCAACTCAACGACTCGCTCGGTGGCACCCTCGTCCCATTTGACACCTCAACTGGTCTTGCAGTGACGCTCCCGGACTACACGGTCAGCGAACAGACTTTCGCAGCCCGTAGTCTCCTCTCAGCCGATGGTGTGCAAGTTTTCTTTTCCTCTTTCGTCGACAACTTTGCGGCGTTTAGTGTTGTTGCCGTGGTGCTTATTGCCATGGGTGGTGTCGGCGTCGCCGAGCATGCAGGCCTGATGGCGGCACTGATTCGAAGGATTGTGAATGTGGCCCCGCGTTGGTCGCTGGCTTTCATCTTGATATTTGTTGGTGTGATTTCCTCAGTAGCTTCCGACGCGGGATACCTGATCTTGATTCCACTGTCCGCTGCTGCTTTCTTGTCGGTTGGTCGTCACCCGCTTGCCGGGATGGCCGCGGCATTTGCCGGCGTTGGTGCGATCTTTGGCGTGAATCTGCTCATTACCCCGACCGACTCGATGATGACCGAGATCACCAATGAAGCTTTGGGGAATATTGGGGCGCAGCCACTGGCGGTTACAGCCAATTTTTACTTCGGCATCGTGTGTTCGGTGGTGCTTGCGCTCGTGGCTGTTCTTGTGACCGTAAGGATTGTGGAACCTCGTCTGGGCAAGTACGAGATGTCCGATCCTCTCGCGGCAGGCGCGAAAGGAGATATTGATGCGGCGGCCGAGACTCGCGGCCTCCGGTTCGCTCTCTGGTCTTTTGTCGTCGTCGTTGTCGGTGTGCTGGCAATATCCCTGCCGCCTGGCGCGCCTCTCCGTGACACGGAGACGGGGGAGCTGATCGGGGCGACGCCGTTCATGGCTAGCCTGATCTTCACCATCTCGTTGGCATTCTTGATCTGCGGCATCTTTTATGGAATTGGGGCCAAGACCCTGCGTGGCGGTGACGAGGTGGTCGGGGCGATCTCAAAGACATTCGCCAGCCTTGGCGGACTGCTGGTCATGTTCTTGATGATCGCCCAGTTCATTGCCCTGTTCAACTGGACTAACCTGCCCACGATTGCCGCCGTCGAAGCGGCCCAACTTCTGGAACGTGCCAGCATCCCGGCAGTGTTGTTGCTGATCGCGTTCATCCTGGTGATCTTTTTGCTGGACATCATTCTTCCTGGATTGGTGCCAAAGTGGGCCATCTTCGCCCCGATATTCCTGCCTATTTTCGCCTCGCTGGACGTCGCCCCCCAAACACTGCTCGCCGCCTACCGGGTGGGCGATTCGCCCATGAATGTGCTCACACCCTTGATGGTCTACATGCCTTTCATCGTCACGATTGCTCAACGCTATAAGAAGGACGCTGGTATCGGCACAGTGATCGCCTTGATGATCCCTTACGCGCTCTGGATTTTGGTCGCTTGGATTGGGATCTTCGCTGCCTGGTTCCTGTTGGGCATACCGTGGGGGCCTGGCGCGCCCGTGAACTTGTAAAATGTACCGCTCTAACCCTGAGAAAGGCTTGCAAACCATGAATTCCGCCGCCAGTGTTATCCCCTCCCACGCGACAAAATTTGCCGTGCAAGTGGTCACCAGCGTGGCGCCGGATGTCGATGCCATCTGTGTACCGGTGCTGACCGACGGACTGGTCCATGAGGCGCTGGGCATCGACGCCGCGACGCTCTCCCGTGCAGGATTCGAGGCCAAGATCGGTGCCGTCCTCACGCTTCCCAAGAATCCGGTCACCGTCGTTGCTACCGGGATCGGGGAGGCTAGCTCGTTGACAGTTGCCGGGATCCGCGACGCTGTCGCGGCTTTCTCAGTTGCAACAGGCAAGGCCGGACGCCTGGCGGTTCACCTTGAACATGTTCCGGATCTCAACATCAGTGATGCTGCGGCCGCGATCGTCGAGGGGGTGTTGCTGGCACGTTACCACTTTGACCTTCGGACTACACCGGCGGCCAGCGTTCCAGTCGAGAAACTTGTGCTTATCGTCGAGGAAGCGGAGGTGGCCGCCGCGCAATCGGGCGCCGAGCGTGGCCGGGTCACCGCACGCGCAGCTATGCTTGCACGCGACCTTGCCACGGCCCCGGCGGAGATGCTTACCGCGACGCGGATGGCGGAGGTTGCCGTGTCCCTCGGGGAAGAGTTCGGCTTCGACGTTGAGGTCTTCGACAAGGAGGCGTTGGTGGAGCTCGGCTGCGGTGGGCTGCTGGGTGTGAACAAGGGTTCGGCGGAACCGCCCCGCATGGTCGTGATGCATTACCTGCCAGAGGGGACACCGGCGGGGCACCTCGGACTGGTGGGCAAAGGCATCATGTATGACTCCGGCGGCATCAGCCTCAAGCCGGGGGATTTGTCGCATTCCCAGATGAAAAACGACATGACGGGTGCGGCCGACATCCTCGGGGCGATGACAACCCTTGCCGCTCTCGGCTGCCCCGCCGAGATTACGGCATACCTGATGTGCACGGACAACATGCCGTCGGGTTCGGCCATGCAGCTGGGTGACGTACTGGTGACCCGTGGAGGCAAGACTGTAGAGGTGCTCAATACCGACGCTGAGGGTCGCCTTGTCATGTCCGACGCACTTGTTTTGGCAGTGGAAGCGGGTGCGGACGCCATCGTCGACATTGCCACGCTCACAGGTGCCTGCCTCCGCACCTTCGGCACCGAAATTGCAGGCCTGATGGGCAACAATGAAGACATCCTGGCACAGGTCGAGGCCGCGGCAGCGGCCACAGATGAGCAAGTATGGCGGCTGCCATTGCCGCCGCGCCTGCGCGCCGACCTCGACTCAGACATCGCCGACATCAAGAATATTGGCGGGGTGAACGCTGGTGCGATCACAGCTGGGCTGTTCTTGCAGGAATTTGTGGCGGGGACGCCTTGGGCCCACATTGACATCGCAGGCACGGCGCAGGCTCCCGCGGCCAGCAGGTGGATCCCGCGCGGTCCCACGGCCTTTGGCACCCGATTGTTGATCGAACTGGCTCTGAGATTCCGTTCCCCCGGGCAGAGCTGACCCTCGGACTGGTTCGTCACCGCAACAGCCCCACCGAGTTGGATCTGCCAAGTCGTTCAAGGATGTTCCTATGACAAGCAGCCACAACTGTCGTTCATGAAGCCGAACATTGGAATTTGGATATGACCGAACCTGTGCTTATGCTCCTGATCTTGGCAGCCACCGTGGCCATTTTTGTGTGGAACAAGATTTCGGTGGAAATAGTGGCCATTGGGGTCGCTTTGATGCTCTTTTCTACCGGAATCATAAGTATTGACGAAGCATTCTCAGGTTTTGGCTCCCAAACGGTCGTTCTCATTGCCGCGCTCTTTGTGGTGGCGGAGGCCGTTGATTCCGCCGGAATCACCACCTGGATGGGCGGTTTGCTGGTGCGGTTCGCAGGTGACAGCAGGCCACGACTGATTGCCCTCATCATGGTGTTTACCGCTCTGCTTACGGCCGTGATCAGTGTCAACGGGGCCGTGGCGGCCCTGCTTCCCATGGTGGTGGTGTTGGCGGTGCGCCTGGGCAGGGAACCTGGCCAGCTGCTCATGCCCATGGCCTTTGCCGCGCATGCTGGATCCCTTCTGGTGCTGACCGGTTCACCCGTGAACATCCTCATCCTCGAGGCTGCCATCGACACCACCGGGAAAGGCATCGGATTCTTTGAATTTGCCCTGGTGGGGCTGCCGTTGCTCGTTGGAACCATTGTGATTGCCATCTACATCGGTCCGAAGTTGCTGCCGCAACGGGTTCCCGAGACGGTGCCCAAGGACCTGAGTGATCATCCCCGTGTTCTGTTAGGCCACTACTGGCCAGCCGAGCATGAGCTGGTGCGTCTGCTGGTGCCGGCGGGAAGCGCCCAGGTTGGTGACAAGATTGCCGGGCTGCTGCCCGCCACCCGCGGCGGGGTGCACCTGCTCAGCGTCCAAAATGCGGCCGGTAAGCCGCTACCCTCAGAGGTGCTGGCGGCTGGCAGCTTTCTGGTGGTGCGGGGCACGGCCAGGGACATTGCCGATTTTGCCATCGAACACGAAATGGTTGTGGAAACCACCAAAGGAAGTGAAGTCGCCTGTGGTTTGGTGAGCAAGTCATTCGGGGTTGTTGAGGTTTTGGTGGCCCCGCGCTCAAATTTGATCGACACCAGTGTCTACCCAGGCATGATCACCAAGAGCGGTTCCCTGGTGGTGCTGGCCCACCACCGTGCTGGCCAGGCTGCCATCACCAACCAAGTCACCACACAGATTTCTGAGGTCAAAGCTGGAGACACCCTCCTTCTCCAGGGCAGCTGGAAAGCACTGGATCAGCACACCCGGGACCACAATGTGTTGTTGGTGGATTCCCCCGACGCAATCCGGCGCCAGACTGTGCCCCTGGGCCCGGGAGCCTTTCCCGCCCTCGGCATCCTTGCTGTCATGGTCGTCATGATGACAACCAACATTGTCCCCGCGGCCGTTGCGGCATTGCTGGCGGCCATGGCCATGGTCTTGGCCCGCGTGGTCACCATCGGCCAGGCACACCGATCCATGGCATGGCAGACCCTGATCCTCGTGGGCGGCATGATTCCGCTCTCGGCCGCCATCACCCAGACCGGCACCGCCAAGATGCTGGCCGATGGCATCGTCTACCTCACCGGCGGCAGCAGCCCGTACCTGCTTCTGCTCGGCATTTTTGTGGTGACAGCCGCTCTGGGCCAACTCATCAGCAACACAGCAACGGCCCTGATCATCATCCCTATTTCATTGTCTGTTGCCGCAGAAACTGGCATGTCGCCGATCACAGTTCTGATGTGTGTCAGCGTGGCATCCTCGGCCGCCCTGCTCACACCCATCGCCACCCCGGCCAATATGATGATCATGCGCCCGGCCGGATACAGATTTGGCGACTACTGGAAGTTTGGCATCGTCATCATGGCTCTTTACCTAGCCATTGGAGTGTTCTGGGTGCCGGTGGTTTGGCCTTTCTAGCGAGAATTCACGGGCGCCCGCAGGATATGTCGAAAGAACGCCCCCCAACTCATAACACCCCGGGAACGCGCGCAACATAGTGAACCCCCGGCGGACGTCCCCAGACAGGTTTCTCAAGGACCGAAGGTCTTCTTCTCTACGAGATTGTTATTAGATGTCTAGTGAAATTGCAATGGTACATGCAGATTCTTCGCCTACTCCGACTGTCGGTACCTGAGCTAGATAAGGGAAGCGGCCTAACGTAACCGTCAGCCCACCGCGGGACGATATGTATACTTCAAGCCACTGATGCGGCGACCGCCGCCCGTATTTTGGTCTGACGGGCAGCCCAAAACCGGGATCACGAATTGAAACTTTCACTCGAAATGACGCGAAACACGAGCGGGTCCGAGCATGACTCACATCGTCCAGCTGCCCAGTATCTCTGAGTATGCTGGTGGGGTGCTTGATTACACCCTGAAACAGTTGCAGTATTTCGTTACGGCCGCTAATCATGGGTCAATCGCGGGTGCGGCCAAGGCCTCGCATATCTCTCAGGCCGCGATGTCACAGGCTATTACGGCGTTGGAGCGTATTGTCGGTTCACAGTTGATTGTTCGCCATCGGGCACGCGGAGTCGTCTTGGCCGCGGTCGGTAGCTATTTCCTCCGCGACGCTCAGGCCTTGGTGCTGCACGCCGAAGAAGTGCAAGGACGTGTTATAGAACGGCAGCAGGGGTTGGTGGGGCCATTGACCACTGGCTGTTACACCGGGTTGTCCGCTTTCTGGCTTCCTGAGACTGCGCATGGCTTTGTCAAGCCAAACCCTCGCCTTGACGTGAAGTTGATTGAGGGCGACGGCGCACAGCTGCAGGAGCGAATGCTGAGCGGCTACCTCGATGCAGTTTTGACCCATACACGGCATCTCATCCCTGGAGTTGCGTCCACCACCGTCATGGCAGGTCGGCCCTATGTCCTCGTCGCCGGCACTCACTGGGCAGCTAATCGGGACGGTGTCCGCCTCGAGGAGCTGGCGGACGACGATTTTGTTTGCCTCGACATCCCCTCGGTTCGAGAGCATCAGTTGATTAATTTACGCATGTCGGGTTTGGAGCCGAAGATCGCGTGGAAATCTAGCAGCCTCGAAGCGGTGCGCGGAATGGTGACCAAGGGGCTTGGCTATACCGACGCTCCTATAGATGTCAATTTTGAGCGCGTTTGACGCTGAGTAGGAGTTGAACAGCTATTAGCGCCAAGAATGTCGGCAGCTGCCAGAAACCTATGTTGGCGATGTGATCTAGTAGGAACATGCCTACGAACATCGAAATCAAGGCCCGCGTGAACAGTCTCGAAGAACTGCTACCGGTAATCACGTCCCTGGCCAACGGTGGACCCGAGCATGTTGCGCAAGACGACACCTTTTTCGATTGCCCGAACGGCAGGCTCAAGCTCCGAGTCTTCAATGACGGCCACGGCGTGCTGATCTACTACGCCAGAGCAGACGAACTCGGACCGAAGACCTCCTACTATGTTCATTCTGAAACTTCTGAACCAGACCGCCTCCGTTCCGTCCTGACGGATGCCTACGGCGAGGTTGGGAGAGTCCGGAAGCACCGCTCGGTGTTTCAAATAGGTCAGGCCAGGGTGCACCTCGACCAAGTCGAAGGGCTAGGTGAATTCCTCGAACTGGAAGTCACCGTCGGAGATGCTCTGGGCCATGACGACGCGGTTTCAGAAGCACACCGCCTGATTGCTGAGTTCGGAATTGAAGAAGAATCACTCGTAAAGGGCGCGTATCTTGACCTCCTTGACGCAAGGACCAATCAAGTCCACCCCGAGCTCTAGCTGATTTTTGAGCCATCTCCGGTAGTCAGAAGCAAGGCTGTCGTTTCTGGAGAGCCCACGTTCAAGTCGAGAAATGTTCGACGGCCACTGATTGAGGTGCTCGGAGATGCTTTGCAACGTAAGCCCTAGCTGCTTCCGTAACGGTCGAAGATCCGTGGTTGTTGGAGCTGCTACAGGGTTGAAGATCTGGCGGTAGATCTCGCGCGCAACGTAATGTTTGAGACAGCGCATGATTTCCCATTTACCTTTCCCTTCAATTGTCCGTTTAGCGACATACTCCTTTGTTCGTTGGTCCGAGACCATTCGAACCAACACAATATGATGCAGAGCGCTGTTCGCGTCTCGATCTCCGCCCCGATTGAGCCGATGACGGCTAGTCTTTCCCGACGATGCGGGAATGGGCGCCACACCCGTAAGCGCAGCGAACTGGGCCTCGTTGTTTACGCGTCCAGGGTTATCGCCAACAGTCACCAGCAACTGACTGGCCACTTCTGTCCCCACCCCTACCAGGTCGCATAGAAGTGGTGCGTAGGAATCGAGGATCTCTTTCAACCCCGCATCTACGGTATCGATTTCCGAACTGAGAGTTCGATATCGAACAGCCAACGACTTCAACGTCAAAGATGTAACGTACGCCGTGTCTGCGATATGACCAGTCGGTCTCGATCTGGACAAACTCAGGATCAAGGCGGACGTGTTTAGGCCTCTGTATCTCGATCTGAGTTCGTCAGGGGGTGACACTAGGAGTCCTCGGATTCGATTGATGGTGATGGTCCGAGCCTTCATGGCAGAAGAACGGGACATACGCAGAATCCTTAGACATTCCACCGGTCCGTCCTTTGCCTTAGGGGTGGAAATCCCTCGTTCGGCGAGTACCGATTGCGCGGCCTGATAGGCATCCAGAGGATCAGACTTGCCGTTGAGTCGCCGGTCCTGACGATTCGGGCGGTTGACTTCGAGCACTTGTATTCCGGCCCCGCGGAGGACCCTCGTGAGTTCGGCGCCGTATGACCCGGTCCCCTCCACGCCTGCTGCGATGACGGTGCCGTGGCCGCCGATATACTCTAGAATCTTGCGGTACCCGCTGCCGACCGCCAGGAACTCTCGGTCGGCTATTGGCCTGCTATAGTCGGAAATGATTGCGACATGGTGAGTATCTGAGTGAGTGTCGACGCCAACAATGATTCTTGCTTCTTCTGTTGCCAAGGTAGTCATTTCCCTGCCGTTCCTAGAGCACGAGGATGCACGCTGGCCAGGTAGGCAGACAAAACGGTATTGTGACTGTGGATCAAGCTCCTATGAAGTCATGTCCGCCTGGCTCAACGCGTTTGATACGAATCGTGAACCTGCGGACAACTTCTGGGAAGGACAGTACCGAAGGCACATCAAGTGGACGATGAGTCACACCGGTTCAAGACCAATTCCATCATTACCTTGGACGCCGGGACCCAGCTGGCCGGCTGTACACAGCCACCAGGTCGCCACGTCCTTTCATGTCACTACAGCGACCGGTGGATGTGCACAGTCTTTGATTCTCTGTACGCACCGCGTGCAAGCTCACCCAATCGTCGCCCGCGGCCGACCGGGCACCGGTGGTGGTGTGGATCCGCGAGAATCCGCTCGTTCACCTGAGGCCAGGTACTCGCAAGCTCGCACCAGGCTAATTGGCGTACGCTGCGCTTCCGACTGTTGGGGGTGGTCCCGGCTCCGCAAGCTCCGCCGTGCCCACCCCTGTTTTTACGCTGCGCGTTTTTGTTGGTGTCCTTATGATGTTGGTGGGTGGATCCGTGGCAGTTGTAGTGTCGTTGCTACCCGGGGAGCGGGTATGACTTTGGTTGGTGTGCCAGATAGTTTGTTATGGCTTCGAAGGATTGGCCGGAATTGATGCCGGCAAAGCGCACCACCACTAGGCAGTGATCGACACTGATGGAACCCGTTTGCTTACTCGCAAGGTTCCCAACGAAGAGAGTCAACTTCTTGACCTGATAGCTGACGTTGCGGCGTTGAGTGGCGGGGAATCCGTGACCTGGGCAACAGACCTCAACCATGGAGGGCCCGCACTGCTGATCGCACTCCTGGCAGCTCACGACCAGCTATTGCTCTACATTCATGGCAGGACAATCCGTCATGCTTCACGCCTCTACCGCGGTGATGGGAAAACGGATGCGAAAGACGCTGCGGTTATTGCTGACCAGGCCAGGATGCGGAGGGATCTCCAACCACTACGTGCCGGGGACGTGACCAGCACTGGTCTGTGGATCCTTACAGCCCGGCAGGCGGACCGGCCGCAGACAGGGTCCGGGCGATAAACCGCCTCAGGGCCCAGCTGATGGAGTACTTCCCCGCCTTGGAGCGGGCCATTGACTACAGCCGATCCAAGGCAGCCCTCCTCACTTCTAACGAAGTACCGAACCCCCGAGGGAATCCGTCGGACCGGCCAGAGCCGACTTCAAGCATGGTTGAAAAACCTAGGTACCCGCTCGAGCGCCGCCGTCGCCCTGGCAGCAGTCGAAGCGGCCAAGGCACAACGCACCACAGTGCCAGCCCAAAACATGGGTGAACGAATAGTCCAATCCCTTGCTCAAGAGATCCTGACGTTGGAACTCGAGTTGGGAGAACTGGATGCACTTATTGAAGAACACCTGAAAGAGCATCGGCATGCGCGGACATTGCTGAGCATGCCCGGATTCGGCCCTGTCTTGAGAGCAGAATTTCTGGGAGCCACAGGCGGGGATCTGACAATCTTCGAGAGCGCCGATCGGTTGGCTGGTGTTGCCGGGCTAGCGCCCGCGCCTAGGGATTCTGGCCGGATCGCCAACAATCATCACCGACCACGGCGCTACGACCGGCGCCTGTTGATGGTCTTTTACATGTCTTCTCTGTCTGCATTGAAGAGCTGCCCGGCTTCACGGGCCTTCTACGACCGCAAACGCCTCGAGGAAAAACCCATCTCGAGGCGCAGTTTTCTCTTGCCCGACGCAGGTTGAAAGTACTTTGGACCATGCTCCGCGATGACTGCATCTATAGATCACCGGTGCTTGAAATTATCTCAGATCCTCCGCCTCGGAGGCTTCCACAAACTGGATGTAATCGAGTGCTTGCTCCTTGACGATGACTCTTCCTTGGGAATCAAGTAGGTCCCAAACGAATTGTTGGTCCGCTCCTGTGCCTTCGGGCCGGCGCTTCCAGCGATAGCCGTGCTTCTTCACCCTGTCGTTGTCGGATCGAAACTGGCGGTCACGTTCGATCGCTCGACTTTCTTGGGTATTCAATTTTTGCTTGCCAACACAATTCTTGCAGTCATGTCGGTGCCCATCAGCGCTGGAAGGGTGAAGAGGGAAATTGGAAGCAGGAAAAATTTCCTTGCATCCACGGCATCGCTTCGGATCGTGGATGTGCGGACCCATGCTCAAATCGACCGATGAGTGGCAGTAACCGCATGATTTCATTGTCATGCCTGGATGCTATCAGCGGGTTCGGACAATTCAGTTGCTTGCACAGGTCCCCTAGCACAGAGGCATAAGAATCGTGCGCAGTCGATTTAGGTTCGAGGTCAAAAACCCTATTTCTTTGGGTTCACGACATCATTGAGATTCCATACGACTAACATATTGCTCAGTGCGACACTTCACTTGCCGTTAGAGAGCTGATTAGAAACGAATCCGAAGATCTCCACGAATTTTCGGGAAATGCTGACCGTTACGGGACTCGGAAAGCCTCAGCATCGAATATTTCACTTTCTTGCCAAGCGACTCTTAATTATTGGCGTTGCTCAGGGGCGGGCCGCTCAGCTGGGCCACAAGGCGCTCTTTGCCGCCGCAACCGACCAGGTAACCAGGCTCGGAACCGCTCATCAAAACGGGCAGCTCCCACAAGAACTGGCCAAGTTCAGAAGCTACTGGCTGATCATCGTCGATGAAGTCTCGGCTCCGGGAAGTAGTGGCTGAAGAACGTCTGGATCCTGTCCTGGTGACTCTGGATATAGGGTTACCTGACATGAATGGGCAAGAAGTCGCCCGGCAGATCCGGGAGGTATCCAGAGCCTCGATACTCTTCCTGACTGACCGTGAGGGGCCCGGTGATGAGATGGCTGGCATGGTCCCAAGGGCGGCCGCGTACTTGGTCAAACCCTTTCGACCCCAACAGTTACGGGAAATCACTGACCAGCTATGTCCGGCGAATCGAGTCGTGTCTTGAGTATCAGGTGCCGAGGGCTCTGAGCAGTGCTGATCGGGTGAAATATTGTGGCCATCTGTGGTGACCGAATCCGTCAGAGAATCAATTCGTGGGGCGTCTCCATCGCGACGAGCAGGTGAAGCGAAGAGGACAGCACCAAGGTGTTGAAGGATTCAAAGTGGTTGAATGACCTGAGTTCCGCGCTCTTCACTTCGTTCCAACCTTGACGCATCTCTGATGTCCGGAGCCCACCCCTCACCTTGTCCTACGACGGCAAGGCTCGGCACCTTTGGTTACGGCTGACCTACACGCCGCATTCCTGTGCTGGTCCGGCCTTCACCAGCGATATCCCTGGCGCCTATCGAATCCCGGTGACCACGCCTCCGGATCATTGACAACTGTGGGAAAGAACCATGCCGGGGCCGACAGGCCAACAACCCCATTTCTTACTCATCTGGATGGCCTGCCAAAAGGTAACTGAGGAAACGTTCAACCAATCCTAAAGTGTAGTCAGAACCGTCAGAAAACAGCGTTACCCCCACCCGTTTGCTTCGAGATCATGGATATCAACCACTAAGTATCCGTGCAGCCGCTCTGTGCTGACAATCGAATGGAAGGGGAAGAATCGTGAATCTGAGAACAAATACGGTGCCTACCGTGGAGACTACCGCTGTTGGGGTTGTCCGTAATATGGCGCTCGTCAGGGACGAGATCGCTGACTCAGCGGCCAGAATCGACGAATATGAGATCGCGACTCTGGTAGGCCTCCTGGATCCGACAATCCGGGTGTTCGTGGCCGGAGCGGGTCGCAGCGGGCTGGTTCTGCGCATGGCCGCGATGCGGCTGATGCACTTGGGCATGGTCGTTCATGTCGCCGGTGACACCACCACTCCGGCCATCAGTTCCGGTGACTTGCTCTTGGTGGCTTCCGGATCAGGGACGACCTCGGGAGTGGTTAAGTCCGCGGGAACGGCGGCGAAGGCGGGTGCGCGCATTGCTGTGTTCACCACCAACCCGGATTCGCCTCTGGCTGGACTTGCCGACGCACTCGTGATCATTCCGGCCGCCCAGAAGACTGATCATGGTTCCAGCGTGTCCCGCCAGTATGCGGGGTCTCTGTTCGAGCAGGTACTTTTCCTCGCCACCGAGACCATCTTCCAGTCGTTGTGGGACAACTCGAATGAACCGGCCGAACAGTTATGGCTCAGGCACGCCAATCTCGAATAATCGAGACACTCATTTTCCACACCCATCGCAGTTCCCTACAGAAAGAAGCAACATCATGAAACTCCAAGTAGCTATGGATCTCCTTACGACCGAAGCCGCCCTCGAACTGGCTGGCCAGGTTGCTGAATACGTTGACATCATCGAGCTCGGTACCCCTCTGATCAAGGCCGCTGGGCTCTCAGCGGTCACCGCGGTCAAGAATGCGCACCCGGACAAGATTGTCTTTGCTGACATGAAGACCATGGATGCCGGTGAACTTGAGGCTGACATCGCTTTCAAGGCGGGTGCTGACCTGGTCACCGTGCTCGGCGCCGCCGATGACTCCACTATTTCCGGTGCCGTCAAAGCAGCCAAGGCTCACAACAAGGGCATCGTTGTCGACCTAATTGGTGTGACAGACAAGGTCACTCGCGCCAAGGAAGTCCGTGCGCTGGGTGCGAAGTTCGTAGAGATGCACGCCGGTCTGGACGAGCAGGCCAAGCCCGGTTTCGACCTGACGGGGCTGCTCCGCGCCGGAGTAGAAGCCCGCGTTCCGTTCTCCGTGGCCGGTGGTGTGAGCCTTACCACGATCGAAGCCGTTGAACGTGCTGGCGCCGATGTCGCTGTCGCCGGCGGTGCTATCTACGGAGCGGCCGACCCAGCCCTGGCTGCTAAGCAGCTCCGCGACGCCATCAGCTAGCCTCACCCCGATTGACGGTGGCGTCCCACGTCCATGGTTGGGGTCAGCCTCCGCCCTTCCCCGCAGCGCTTTAAATAACTGTCTTGCCCCTCACCTTCCTATAGCCCTTGGAGTTTCCCTGCCATGTCCAGCATGCCTGTTATTGACAACCCGCCCCTTGCAGTCGTCCCCCAAGCTCCCACAGCCCCATCCGCTCCGCTGGCAGGGGTGCCGGGCATAGTCGGACTCCCCATGGCCATAGCCGGAGCCTTCGGTCTTGGCTTGGTCAACACTGGGTTTGTACCCGCCAGCGCCGCCGCCGCCGCCTTACCCACGGTCATCGCGGCCTCTGCCATTGGTCTGTTGTTGGCCACTGTCTGGGCCTGTGCGCTCGGCCAAAATGCATCAGCGGGCATCTTCGTATTGTTCTTCGGATTCTTTGCCACCTACGCCGCCTTGTCACTTGGACTTCTCAATGATTGGTATCGAATTCCTGCTGATCAGGTTGTAAATGCTCAAGCACTGTGGCTGATTTGTTGGCTTTTTATATTCGTGATGCTCACTCTTGTAACGCTGCGCCAATCCTGGGGTTCAACCCTCATGCTCGTGTTTGTCGATATCGCGCTCATTTTTCTCCTCATCGGCACATTGGAAAGCGACCCGAGGATGACCAGCCTCGGAGGCTGGTTTACCTTTGCTTTCGTTGCCGTGGCAGTCTATTTCTACGTCGACGTTATGTGGAGCCAGACCGGCGGCCGTGGGCTTCCTCTCGGAAGGCCACTCGTTCGCTGAGCAATAGTTCAGACTCGGGTGCCGAGCGGCGGCACACTACAGCAGGCTCCCGGCGTTTCTGCCCCTCATGGAGTGGGGTTCGGGGGGGTCTTTCTGCTTGATACATGAGTCCATCAGCGGCCGACCGGCATTATCAATCTCGCTGAGTGTGTTGGGCATGGCTGAGACCTGTTTTCGCGACCTCCGGGGCTAGGCCAGGTGCTTTGATGCGCATCCGAACCGCTGACCCTTCAGGCCCGGCCTTGATGCCGGGCAGCGACTACATGCCCACGTAGTCCTGTGGAGTCGTAGTGATACTGAGCGGGCTGCGGCACGGCGATCCATGTGTTCCGCTTAATGAAGCAATACCGAGGCTAAAGGTCATGGGGTTCTCTATGTAGGAGCAGGCGATCCTTCTCCGTTGCATAGATTCTCCTAATGGTTCAGGGTGGATTGTGGGTGTCATGGATCATATGGTCGGCGGTTCAGTGAATGGATTCGTTGCTAGCACGGGAACAAGGCCTGTCAGGGCCCCACCGGACCCCTCTGAAGCGTCAATTTCAAGCAGCACTTTTGTGATAGGACCGCTGGCTCGCCCGGGGTCGAGAATGAGGGGCGGAATGTACCGGGGGTTTGCCGTCCTCGTCGTCCCATTCACAGGCTACGGTTCGGAGTGTATTCAGATGGCGGCCGATCAGCACGGCCATAGGATATGGGCCCTGGAATGCCAGATGGACCTCAGCCCGCCCGCTATCGGCTGCAAACTGTTTAATATGCTGTGCGATAGAGGCACTGAGGCGCCCGGCCTCGCGAGCATCAATCTTGGTGGTCGTTGCAGTAACCATTGCCGTTTTGGTGATTTCGTACGGAGACGTGCGGACCAGTTGGTCAAATGCCATGCGATCGGCTCCTGAAGAGAGGCTGATGCAGATTGCGATTCTTTCATGGGCGCTGGCTGCTGGCGCAGCGGGTAGAACGATTTCCTCCACACTGATGACGTTGTTGAGTGGATCAGCTTGGCCCGCTTCAGAACCCCAGGCTTCGTTGCGCGTGTCTATTGCTTCGAAGATTCCGAATTTTGTTCCCGGTAGCGCGGTTCCCAGCGCCAGCGAGATTGAAAGGTGAGCTCCGCCAAAGATCTGTGCACACGGTGCCCGGGCACCATAGAGGGCGTCGCTGATGAGGGGGAGAGTTTTTCGAAGGAGATGAAGTCCTTCGGGTGACGGGAGGCGTCCGTGCTCTGCGGCGTTAACCCGCATGTGCAGGTCTTCATTGTCGGCATCGGTGGCGAATGAAGTCGGCCGGCTCTGTACACGAATGGTGAACGCTCTATTTTCTGTCCGGATCGTGGGCTTGCGTTGCTCGATGCGGTGCATGAGCAGGTCACGTGCTATTTCCAGTTCACTTGTGTTTTCGAGCATGTTGCTCTGCTTCTTGTCTGCCAGCGTGCGCTCAGGTGCGAGTCGCAGGAGCCGCGCACAGCTTTGACGTCGTTCCCGGCGAGCCCGGTGGTCCCATCGTTACTCCTCCGGTTGTCCCCAAGTGGGGAAATCTGACGCTTGAAAAGATCAACGAAAACGGTACAGCCCTTGCTGGTGCATCATTCTCTGTCTATGCCAATGAAGCAGACGCCAGGGCCGGCACGAACCCGATCAACCTGGCTGGCGAGACCGTCTTCACCGTCGGTGCGAATGGCCAGCTGACCATCATGGGCCTGCGTTACTCTGACTTCGCCGATGGTGTTGCTCTGGTTCCCGGTGACGCTAACTACCGCACGTACTACCTGGTAGAGACTGTCGCGCCGAGTGGCTGTGAACTGTTGGCTGAGCCGATTTCCTTCTTGGTCAACTCCGCAACAACAGCCGTTGGTGTAGACCTGCAGGTCAAGAACGTCCCCTCCAACAGTGGCTTTGAGCTGCCCTTCACCGGTGGTCCTGGAACGTCCCTGCTATACGGTGGGGGCATACTGCTTCTCGCCGGAGCTGCACTGCTGCTGGTTCGCAACCGTCGGGCCAGCAACAACAGCTAGCACCTCAACAGTGAAAGCTGTGAAGGACTGAAACAACACAGAGGGGAAGAACGGGTCAACCGTTCTTCCCCGCTGTGCCTGATCAATGCACACAACCACTTCAACTCAGTCCCAGGAAAAACCATGCAACGCACAGGAACCACCCCACGGCGGCGGCAACACCGAGAAGGTCGTTGGGGTTTTCAACGAATCCTCATTATCCTTATCGCTGTCATCGGCGTAGGAATCCTGCTCTACCCCGCAGCCGCCGCGTGGTCCTCAGCCAGAATTCATGACACTGAAATCAGTGGTTATGCCGAGTCAGTGAAATCGTTAGAGCCGACAGCTCAACAAAAATTGCTCGCCCAGACCCGCGACTACAACGCAGAGCTACCGGCCGGACCCCTCCGCGATCCTTACTCACTCAACGAGAAAGGAGAGCAGGAAGCCATCGGCTCCGGCTCTGCTGCCTACAAAGAGATCATCTCGCTAGGCCCCGAGGGAATGATGGGAAACATCAGCATTCCTTCCATCAAAACGAATCTGCCGATCTTTCATGGCACCGGAGAAGACAGCCAAAGCAAAGGTGTGGGGCATCTCTTCGGCTCATCGCTGCCGGCTGGTGGCACCAGCACGCATAGCGTGTTGACAGCTCATTCGGGATACGTCAGTTCCGCCCTGTTCGACTCCCTGAAAAAGGTGGTCACGGGCGACGTCTTCAGCGTCACAGTCCTAGACGAAACGATCTATTACAAGGTTGATCAAATCAAGACGATCCTCCCTGAAGAAACAGATGACCTGCGTCAGGTCAAGGGCAAGGACTACATCACGCTAATCACTTGCACGCCCACGGGCGTCAACACGCACCGGCTCCTGGTCAGAGGTGAAAGAATTCCTGCTCCAGTAGCCAGCGAATCAGCCAACCAGACGATGGCCAACAATAGCACCGGCCCGGGCTTCCCCTGGTGGGCTGTGATATTTATCGGAACCACAGCAGCAGCAATCATTGTTACTCATCCCAAAGGTCGCCGGGTCCGAGGAAGAAAACATCAAGCGAGGAGTTCGTGATGAGCGTCGACTCAAAGTTGCTCACTATGACCTTGTACCCGCCGCTAGCGGGATTCAGGCAGCTGGGCTCGGGCGAGGACATTGATGGCATCAGCTTGGTGTACCTGGTAGATAGAGAAGTCGCGGGCGCAGGGGAACTGCTGACTTTTACCGCCTGGATACTGAATGGCACCTCCGACACCCTCACGGATGTTTGCCTCCGACTTAGATCGTTTCGAAACGGGGGACTGGACTGCCTGAAGTACACCAGCCAGCCAAGCGCCATGGAACTCGCGGGCAGGGTTCTGGGGCCGCCGATCACTGCACTACACGCTCAGCTACCGGGTCACCCAGGAGGACGTTGCCCACGAGGACGTCATCATCAGAGCGCTCCAGGCGGCGCTGACTTCTCCGCGGGCCGGCCGGATCCACAGCGAATGCGACGCCTTGGTCGCTGTCTAGGTACCCGATATGGTTCCGCGCCGATAGTCACACAATCCACAAGCTCACCACCGCAGGGGGCAACGAAAAGAAATGAAGGGCTGATGCCGATTCCCGAAGTAGCTCTCCTTCATGAAGATGCTTTCGTCTCTATCGATTTGATTCTCCCCAAAATCATGGTGCCTCAGCTGCAATCAGTCCTTGTTACTGCTGGCGAAATGGAAGGCTACCGATGCCTCAATGATCTGCTCGTGGAAGCAATCCATCAGGAGATTCGACGGTTGCGCCATAGGTACAACGTTGATAGTCGAGGGCCCGCGGGAACGACCTCGATCTGAGGAACCGTTCACATGCTGAAGTCAGCACAAAAACGACCGAACCAAACCTCGCGGCCATGCACATGGTCGTTTCACGAAAGGCAACCTCATCAAGACTGAAGTCCAGATTCCCTATTGCAGGGACCGATTCACCGTAGAAGGCGAGTCAATTTCGTCCCTCTATGGCTTGCGCATCGTGAGAGTCTCAGTCGGACAACGTCGAGTAGCACTCACTCCCACGGCAGCCAAAGAGCTAGGACAAGCACTTCTTGAAGCTTGCCACGACACGTCTCCGGCTCCTAACTGACAACATCTCGTCACCGCAACGACCGGCTGGAATCCAACTCCAACCCTATGTATTTCAGGTTCGGTCATGTCGACCTCGGCAACTTCATCGCCAGCCTCGCCCTCCAACGGCATGCGGCTTGATAACGGCAAGAGCATCAAGTGTTTGCGCCAGAACCACCATTCATCAGGGACGAACACATGAAGAGGAAAGCGCACTGTGGCAACACCTGTATCAAATGGTCTTGAGACCAATCTTTCTGAGCTGCTGAGCACAAGGGGATGGAAGTGCAATACTGAGCTCGGTTCCTCAGAAAGCCCCGTCTGGGACTTCATCGCAAGTCTACCCGTCAACGAATCGATTCGCTCAGAGGGGTATCCCACAGGGATCTTCCTCCATGCTCCAGAAGAACCAGGCTTCTGCACGGTGGAACCCGCCACCTGGTCAACGCAGCGAAATCCCTACCAAAGAATCTTTCAGCGGGCCAATGATCTCATCGCCTGGTTGCCACAGATAGAAAAGTGGCGCGCCCCAGCAACGGAAACCATGAATCCCCCATGGAACTCGCCCAAATGCGGGCTTCAGTTGGGATCACGACTGGTGAGTTGATCGATTCACTCCGTCACTTCCCCTACCGTACCCGCAGCCAATTTCCCAAGCGTCCGAGCAGCCAAGGACTAGCTTCCTCTATGGTTAGTGGGCAATTCGACGCATTGAATCCCATGCTCGAAGCAGGCCTCCTGAGCACGGCAGAGTTCGAATTCCTCACCTGATCTGGAGCCCGACGGCCAGTGCACTAGTCGGTTGCACGAGAGAGACTTCAGGGGATGAGACAGATGATTTTTTAGGGTTAGCGCCTACGTTCGAGAGCCCCCTGCATACCGTGCGGCCCACACTTCAGGTACTGTGAAAATTCAAAAGATTCGAGTGTTTGTTCGCGTGATGATTTTGCCAATGCCAACGCTATAAGAGTGGGGGATGTTTTCTCTCTCTGCAGTTTGGACCTGAATTCTGAAGGGAAGGACCGCATCCCCCACCACGGCCCTGCTTCCGAATCGAACGGCGGAGGCAGGGCTACACGCTAACTTCTGCGGGAGCCCCCAAAGATACGGGCATACGCTTGGGCAGCCAGCCGGCACACTTTTCGGATGATGAATGAGCCTCGCGCTCACAAAGAGTTCACCGGGTGCTCTCCCTGCCAGCAACGAGGTTCATCAGCTCCTGCAGGCCAAAGCTCCTGTAGTGATTCCAGAGAAGGTTAACGTGGTCTACGCCAAGGGGCTTCATGGGCGCTCCAGTAATGACAGTTGGGTCAGATTTAACTGGCCGTTCGACAACAGGCGCAAGAGCGACTGATTCGATTCAGTAGCTGGTCACGGTGCAGGTGAGCTCATCTTCCAGATGTTCCAAGGGGTTTCTCCTCCGGTAATGGCCCCTCACGAACAATGGAACTGTATCCGGAGCTAAAGGACCGTCGAACGGGAATGGAACTCCACTTTTTCGACGGGACGGAACGAGCGCAAGACAAGTGGACAGGGGGCGCGGCGGACAGTTCAGTAGTCGGGGTCTGTGGTGATCAGTATGAAAATTCATGTGAAGCGGTTGATTCGCGGCTAGGGTGTGACGGCAGAACTGGTTGTGCGACGCCTTGAACTCTCGCCACTGTTTAGACATGTGGGCCAACAGCGACGGGAAACGTACGCACACTAGTTAAGAGCAGAATTTTGACGCTAAAAAATAGTCCTCGCCCGCCATTTGTCTCAGAACAGCGTGACGCTCGATGAGGCCGCCGGTCATTCCGGTGAGAATGGGGAAGCCGACGCGAGACGTAGAGAACGAATCGATGGGCGAAATCAACGGGCGCCAGATCGCGGCATGGAGCGAATAGATCGCGCAAGTGCCGGACGTTGGAGACACGACGGATGGCGCGTGATGTGACTGCGGTGTTGGGACAACTCATCAGCGAAACAGCCACCGGGCTGATCATTTTCTCCATCTCTCTGACTATGGACGCAGTGGCCAGCATTTCCTCAAACACGGTATGAATGTGCGACAGTGACGCCTCGTCGGCCGCCCTAAGGGCCCCCACCGCTAGACCCGCAGACAAGATGAAGGGCTTTCGAACGCTACGAATGAGCGCCGGGGCAGCACGGCATTGAATCCGGCTCGACGCTGTCGCCAGGGACTTCGGACAACTCAAAAGATCATTTCGATCGTTTGGATGAACTCGAATTTAGCGCCTAAATTTAAGCAAAGTTACGGGGGCGGGCGATACCAAGGAGTGATCATATGATCAATATGATTTGATTTTAATCCACCCTCTTCTGTACCGTGATCTGCACCCTGAATGTGATGCAGCCCACCCTGCATGTCGCTGATCTCGTTGTTCGCCGGCCCCACCTCATGGCCAGTTGACAGTGCAGCCCTTCATGGGGGCAATTCTCTTCGGACCTCCGCGCATGCGGACTTATCCTCAGGATCAAAATGACATCCCCAATCAAAACGTTGCGGCGATTGGTAGCCGTTACCGCTTTACTGGCGGTAAGCGCGACTCTGGCAACGGCGCCAGTCTTCGCGGACAACACCAATTTGACCGTGAATGGATCATTTGAAACATTCGGCCCTTCCAGTCCAGTGTCTTGGGGGACCTGGACGCCCGCCGGAACGGCAATTTACACAAAAGTGACTGGACGGGACGGCAGCGGAGCCGTCCAAATCGCAACAAGCACCGCAACCAGCCGCGGCTTCCTTTCCCAGGATGCCAGCATTCCCAGCACCGCAAAGAAGTTGCGTCTGACCTTTTGGCAGAAGAAGGGGACACTGACCGGTACCGGCAAAGCAGGTATCCGGGTTACCTTCCCTGGACTGCCGACCCAGTACTTAGGCCTCGACGCAGCCACTGCTTGGCGGCAGGTCTCGGGCTACCTGGATGTTCCTGCTGGAGCAACGACGGTACGCATTGAGCCGATGGTCGACACCCTTCAAGGGCCAATGCAGATCGATGACATCAACCTCAGTGCCTACGATGCAGCATCGAATCTGAGCACCAATGGGGGGTTTGAATCCTTCTCCGGTACCGTCCCCGACAACTGGAGTTCATGGAACCCCGCAGGCACTGGAACGATCAGCCACACCGCTGGCTATGACGGAACTAACGCGCTGCATCTGACCACTGATACGACCACCAGCCGCCTCGCGGTCACTCAGGACATCACCGTGCCATCCGGTGGCGGAACGTTTGCCATAGATTTCATGAGCCGGATTGACACGATCACCGGCAGTGGGAAGGCAGGCATCAGGATCGATATTTTGGATGGGGGAGGAGGCACAACTTTTATAGGCCGGAACACCCCGACCACTGGTTGGGAGAAGTCTTCCGGGCTGATCTCAGTGCCAACTGCGGCCACCAAAATTCGTATCCTCGCCTTCAGTGACGCCGTCCAGGGGACCATGGACCTGGATGAAATCCACGTCTCTCCCTCGACAAGCTCTGCTGCCCTGACCGCGGCGGCAACCGCTGCCGGTGGCATCGGTCTGAACTGGGTCGTGACGGCACCTACGGGGACTCCGGCCTCGTTTGAAATCCACCGCGGGCCCGATGGCTCAGCGGTAGCGTCCGATGCTTCCACGCTGATCCGCACGGTCCCGGCCAGCCTGACCCGGACAACCGACCAGGAATGGCTCCCGGCCACCAACTACAAATACCTGGTCATCGCCAAAGACAGTGCAGGCAATGAAGTAGCCCGCACCAACGAAAGCAGCTTCCGTTCGGCTGCCACGGACCCCACCGCCACCAGCTACCTCAGCGTCACGAGCCAAACTGCTGGTGCCGACCTGGGCTGGCGGGCAAAGGCGAACGCACCCTTGCCACTGAAAGTGGTGTCCTCTTCGGAGCCGGTCACCGCTGCCAACGTTTCAGCAGCCCTCGATGTCGTCTCGAACCTCGTCCGATTCGGCGGGGCCACCTCACCAGCCCCGGCAGCCTACTTCGCACTTGTTGACGCCAACGGCGGCATCCAGGCGACCGCATCAACGGCTGAGCTGGCACACCCGAGGATCGGGCTGAACGCTGAGTCGCTGGCAAAGATTCATCGCATCATCGAAACCACTGGAACACCGCAGGATGCCTGGAACACCATCAAAGCCCGTGTCGACGCCGGCATGGTCGCTTTCCCCTCCACCCCCGACCGGTACGCCCGCGAAGCGGCCTTCGTGTACGAAATCACCGGCGACACCCACTACGCGGACCTGACCTTCGATGCCTTCACCGCTTCGGCGTCGGCGGCACCCTTTACCGCAGAACAGGAACTGAACACGGCAAACCCCGTGTCCCAGCTCGCTGTTGCCTACGACTGGGCCTACAACGGATGGTCGGACGCTCAGCGCGCTTACGCGCAGGACTTCTTCGAGCGGACCAGCGTGTTCTTCGAGTTCGCCAACCATCCCAACCTCACCATGCCTGACAAGGCCAGCAACTGGATTGCCGTTGTCCGGGGAGCCGAACTTGCCCAGGACCTCGCCGTGCGGGGAGACGGCAGCTACGGAATGCGGGACGCACGCATCGGTACATTGATCGACCAGCTGCGCCAGCACCTGGATACCGCCCACTCCGACGGCGGTTGGTTCCAGGAAGGACCCGACTACCTCGACTACACCGAGATGATGTCCCTTCCGGGCATTCTGGGCAGCTTCGATGCTGGCATTGACGCTTTGCGTTCATCCTGGACGACACCCGACACTACCAATCTCCTCCTTCACACGGTGTCCCTTCGCCAGCCGGCAGATCGGCTCCAGTGGGGGGTCGGCTACGCGACCTCGACGACGGCACTGCCTTTGTACCTGAACCAGGCCAAGTCCGGGGAGCTGGCGCCTTTGGTGAAACTGATGGACCAGACCGAAGGGCATGACGCCACCAAGCCCACGTACTCGCCCGGATTCATTACCCAGGGGCTCATTGATTGGCCCGAATCCTATCTGGCAGGGCAGCAGTATGACCCTGCCAAGCTCTACCCCGCCCTCCTGGACAACGAAGCGGGCTCCTATTCCTTCCGCAATCGGCTCGTGGACGCGAACGATGTGCTGGTCCAACTCAACAACCGCAACCACAGCCATGTGGGATGGACCGGATACGAAACCTTCGGGATCTCCCTCATCGGCCACGATGCCCACTGGGCCATGCAACCAGGCAAGCACCAAGACGTCGCAAGCCAGTACTCACGAGTCATGGTCGACAACAAAACAACCCAGGCCATAGGCAACGGCAAGACCCTGGGGTCCCACGCCTATGACGGACAGGGTGGCGGCTATGTCTCCCTGGACGGCAGCGGCAACTACCAGGTCGCCACAGCAACCCGCGAAGCAGCGGTCGACATGACTGGCCGAGGCGACACGAATACGCTCCTTGCCATCCACGACCGCTTCGCGGACACCGTCAGCCACTCATGGGCCTGGCAGCTCGCCCCCGAGGCCGGCATCACCGTCGACTTCCAGAACGTCGGCGACAATCTGCAGTTCACCTTCCACAAGGGGGACTCATACCTGCGGGGCTGGCTGCTGAATGCCGCCGGCGCGACGGCGGCATTCACCGATGGCTCCTTCCGGATCACGCGCACGGGAACCAGCGCGGACTTCGACATCGTCATGGCACTCGGCAAAGGCACCACCATCCCCACCGCCACAACAACTAGTTCGCAGGTCAGTGTCGCCGGGACAACCATCGACACCGCCAAGCTGAACGACTACACGCCCGCGCCATCGGCCAAAACCGCCCAGACAGTGACCTTCGGTTCATTGCCAGCAAAGACGTACGGCGATCCTGACTTCACCGTCAATGCCGCAGCGTCCTCGAACCTGCCGGTGGCGTTTGCTGGCACTGGTGCCTGCACCGTGGACGGCGCCACCGTCCAGCTGACGGGAGCTGGAGACTGCACGGTCACGGCCTCACAGGCGGGCGATGGCAGCTTCGCGCTGGCTGACCCGGTGGTCCAAACCTTCACCGTGGCCAAGGCCGCTCAGACGGTG